>SHYW01000019.1 GCA_009692615.1 Deltaproteobacteria bacterium
CGGCCTCAACCACGGTGATCTCGCTGCGATATACTCGTTGAATTACGTCTAGTCGTTTCTCGTCTTTCATTGTCAGGGTTGTCATCCTTCCACCCTGACATAATTACGTTGCCGTTAACCCCTGACATAATCACTTTGCTACAACAAGGATTTAAACTCTATGTTGATCGATCTGGGAGCGTGTGTTAAGCTTTCGTTTGTTTTCCATATCGATTAAGTCAGCTACATTGCGTCGTTTGTGTAGGAGGCTCGGTTGAGTCAGTCATCGAAACATATTGCCCTCTATTTGGTTCTTGCATTGGTGTTGCTCGGCGTCTTCAGCGTATTCAACAAACAGCATGGCCGCGAGCCGGAAGTCGTCTTCAGCGAGTTTATGACTTCCGTCGAGCGTGGCGATGTCCAAAAGGTCGTTATTCAGGGCCACAACATTCAGGGCGAATACAAAACCGGCGAACGCTTTCGCACCTTCGCGCCCAACGACCCTGAGTTAGTCAAATCGCTGCGCGATAAAAAAGTAAAAATCGCCGCCAAACCAGAAGACGACTCGCCTTGGTACATGGTGCTGTTGCTCAACTGGTTCCCGATGTTGCTTTTGATCGGCGTGTGGGTTTTCTTCATGCGCCAGATGCAAGTTGGCGGCGGTAAGGCGATGTCTTTCGGCAAGAGCCGGGCCAAGTTGCTCACGGAAAATCAGCACAAGATGACCTTCAACGATGTCGCCGGCGTCGATGAAGCGAAGGACGATTTGCAAGAGATCATCGCGTTCCTCAAAGACCCGAAGAAGTTTACTAAACTCGGCGGCCGAATTCCCAAGGGCTGCTTGCTGGTCGGCCCTCCAGGCACGGGCAAGACGTTGCTCGCCCGCGCGGTCGCAGGCGAAGCGGGCGTGCCGTTTTTCAGCATCAGCGGTTCGGACTTCGTGGAGATGTTTGTCGGCGTCGGCGCGTCTCGTGTGCGAGATCTGTTCGTCCAGGGCAAAAAAAATGCTCCTTGTATTATTTTCATCGATGAAATCGACGCCGTCGGGCGTCACCGCGGCGCCGGTCTTGGCGGAGGTCATGACGAGCGCGAACAGACTTTGAACCAGCTGCTCGTCGAAATGGACGGCTTCGAGACCAATGAAGGCGTCATTCTCATCGCCGCCACCAACCGCCCCGATGTTTTGGATCCGGCGCTGCTGAGGCCCGGCCGCTTCGATCGGCGCGTCGTCGTGCCACGGCCGGATGTGAAAGGGCGCGAAGGCATTCTCCAAGTGCACACGAAAAAGGTGCCGATGGGCGCCGACGTCGATGTCGGCGTGTTGGCCCGGGCGACGCCCGGTTTTGCCGGCGCCGATTTGGAAAACCTGGTCAATGAAGCTGCGCTCTTGGCGGCGCGCAACGATAAAGAAAAAGTCGACATGGACGACTTCGAGCTGGCCAAGGATAAAGTCATGATGGGCGCCGAGCGGCGCAGCATGATCATCAGCGACGAAGAGAAGCGCAATACCGCGTTTCACGAAGCCGGCCACGCTTTGGTCGCCGTGCTTTTGCCCGGCACCGATCCGATTCACAAGGTGACGATCATTCCGCGCGGCATGGCGTTGGGCTTGACCCAGCAGTTGCCGCTGGACGAGAAACATACTTACGGCAAAGATTTTCTGCTTAATAATTTGGTCATTCTATTCGGTGGCCGGGTCGCCGAAGAGCTGGTGCTCGCTCATACGACCACCGGCGCCGGCAACGATATTGAGAAGGCCACCGACTTGGCGCATCGGATGGTGTGCGAATGGGGCATGAGCGAAAAGCTCGGGCCCATGACCTTCGGCAAAAAAGAAGAAGAAATATTTTTGGGCCGGGATTTTACCCAGAAGGCGGATTACTCCGAGAGCACCGCCATCGAGATCGATGCCGAAGTCAGACGGATCATTCAAGAGAGCTATTACAAAGCCAAGGATCTCCTGAAGTCGAATATCCGCCTGCTCCATAAGGTCGCCGAATCGCTGCTCGAAAAAGAAGTTCTCGACGGCTCCGAGATCGACGCGATCGTGCGCGAGTTTGGCGGGAATGGTGGAGCCCCGCTTACTCCGACCGCCGCCGCCGCCGTCGCTTAAGCAATTCTTTACGGCGCGCCCGTGGCGCCCCTATCTCCACGTTCCAAATCATCGTCGCCGCGCCGCGCTCGGCTTGCCGAACGCGGCGCGGTTTTCTCGATCGCAATGCGGCTCTTGGCTTGCCGATATGCATTTTGAATAACTAGGCTTGAGGCGAGAGGCGCGAGTTGAAGAGGGGGGGGGAGGCATGTTCAAGAAAATTCTCGGCTGGCTACAGATCGCTTTCCTTCCGACAACTGTTTCATTCACTCCGGTCGAACAGCCGATGAAGATTGAATTCATCGTTAATCTCAAAGCGGCTAAACTGATCGGCTTCACGATGCCGCCGGAAATGTTGGCGCGGGCGACTCGAATTATTCGATGAAGGCAACATTGCAATTCATTGATTGGAACCATCCCCCCTTTGAAAAAGGGGGGCCAGGGGGGATTTTCTTCAGCGGCTTTACTCACGCACGCGCAGGGAAAATTCCCCTAGATACCCCTTTTTCAAAGGGGGAAGCTCGAAAGCTTTCGGAGAATCGATGACCGGCAACAATCCGTCCAATCCGACTGGCAACTTGAGCCCGCTGGGATTTTTGAATCCGGCGCTGGCGCAGTCTGGAGGCGAGCTTGTCACGCGTCATGGGCGGGTCGATTTTCGCCGGCGCACGGCGGTCATGGGAGTGCTCAATGTGACGCCGGATTCATTTTACGACGGCGGGCGGTGGCGCGATGCGCAGCAAGCGATCGCTGACGGTGTGGCGATGGTTGCTGCGGGGGCGGACATCATCGACATCGGCGGCGAGTCGAGCCGGCCCGGCGCTGAGGAAGTTTCTGCAAGCGAAGAGCTCGCGCGGGTGTTGCCGGTGATCGAAGGTTTACGCAAACAAATCTCACTGCCGATTTCCATCGACACTTACAAATCGTCCGTTGCCCGCGCCGCTTTGGATAGCGGCGCCGATATCGTCAACGACATCAGCGCGCTGCGTTTCGATCCGGCCATGGTCGGCTTGATCGCGGCGGAAAAAATCCCGGTGATCTTGATGCATATGCAGGGCACTCCGCGCACCATGCAAGTGGAGCCGCGTTACGACGATGTGGTGCGCGAGGTGCGCGACTTTCTCGCGGCGCAGCTTTATGACGCGCTCGACGTCGGCATCGCCGCCGAGTCGGTGCTGCTCGATCCGGGCATCGGCTTCGGCAAAAACCTTGAGCACAATTTGCAACTACTTCGCGGCCTGCCGATCTTCGCGGCGTTAGGCCAGCCGCTATTGGTCGGCGTGTCGCGCAAGACTTTCATCGGCAAAATTCTCGACTTAGATCCCCACCAGCGGCTCGAAGGCAGCTTGGCGGCGAATGTCGCCGCGGTGCTTAGCGGCGCCAATATCGTGCGCGTGCACGACGTTGTCGAAACCTGCCGGGCGATCAAGGTCGCCGATGCGCTCCGCTTCGGCCCGGCGCGGTGACGATAAAGGCACGACGATGTTCGACATGATCCCGCAAATTCGCTGGCAAGATGTCTTGGACATCGGCATCATCGCGTTCCTGGTTTATCGGGCGCTGCACATCGTGCGCGGTAGCCGGGCGATGCAGATGATCATCGGCCTGGCGGTGATTTTGGTCGCTTATGTTTCGTCCCGCGCCCTCGGATTGTTCACGCTCAACTGGATTCTCGACAATTTTCTCGCCTCGATCATTCTCGTCATCATTGTGATTTTTCAAAGCGATATTCGCCGGGCGCTGACTCAAGTGGGCAGCGCGCCGATGTTCGTCTCGGCGGAGCGCGAGGTGCAGCGGCGCGAGGAAATCATCGATGAAGTGGCCCAAGCGGCGCTGGCGATGGCGTCCAAGCATGTCGGCGCCCTAGTCGTGTTCGAACGCGAAGTCGGTCTCAACGAGTATATGGAAATCGGCACCCGGCTCGACGCCAGGGTGAGCCGGGAACTATTGGAAAGCGTTTTTCTGCCCCATTCGCCGATCCACGACGGCGCGCTGGTGATTCAAAAAGGGCGGGTGACGGCGGTGCGCTGCTTGTTGCCGCTCAGCACCAATCCGCATTTGAAAAAAACCTGGGGCACGCGCCATCGTGCCGCACTCGGCGTGACCGAAGAGACCGATGCCGTGGCGCTGGTGGTTTCCGAACAGGAAGGCACGGCGACTTTGGTGGTCGCTGGCAACGTTACGGAAAATGTCGATGGTGTGCGCTTGCGCGCGGCGCTACAGGAACTGCTTAAACCATGAAACGGCTGTGGGAAAAAATCGTCGCCCTGGCCGGAAGCAATTTCGGTTTGAAAGTCTTGGCGCTGGTGATCGCTCTCGGCCTGTGGACCGCCGGCCATCGAGATATCGAGCGGGCCATCGAAGTGGCGGTGGAGTTTCGCAATCTTCCATCCGACTTGATGGTGGTGGACAATCGCGTCGATTACGTAGTCTTGCGCTTGAACGGACCGCGCACCTTGGTTTCGACCCTCGATCCCGACGACATGAAACTCTCCCTCGATCTCCAGGGCGCCAAGTCCGGTCCGGCGAGTTATCCGTTGAGCGGCGGACTGTTCAATCTGCCACGCGGTATTACCGTGGCGCGGATCACGCCGCCGGTGGTGCATGTGCGTTTTGACCCGGTGTTGCGGCGGGCGGTGCCGGTGACCATCAAACTTTCCGGTAAACCCAGCAGCGGTTACCGCATCGTCCACTCGGTCGCCGAGCCGCAAACCGTTTCGGTGTCGGGACCGGCGGAAGAGGTGCAGCGGCTGGCGTCCGTCGATACCCTGCCCATCGACGTTTTCGAAAGCCGCGGCGTCATCAAGCGTAAGGTGCGCCTGTCCAACGACGGCAAGCCGTTGACGTTTCTCCCCGACCAGGTGGACGTAGTGGTGACCATCGAGGAGGAAGAGGTCAGCCGGGACTTTAGCGCCGTCGCCGTGCGGGCGAAGGATTTCGCCGGCGCCTATACAGTTTTACCGTCGACGGTTTCATTAAAAATTTCTGGTGCCAAATCGCTGCTCGATAAGCTAGAATTGAGCGGTAACGAGGTGTTTTTGAGTCTCAAGGGGTTGGGCCTTGGCGATCATAACCTGCCTTTGATGACTGACCTGCCTGCCGGTGTACGTGTCGTCGAACAAAAGCCCCAGCGCGTCCGCGTGCGCATCACCCGGCTGGCGAACTGAAAATTTCTAGTTTAGGAGTTGCTACCGATGAGTTTGCCGCAGATGAAAAAGAAACCGGCGAAGCGCCGACTGTTTGGCACCGACGGAGTGCGCGGGGTCGCCAATCAAGAACCGATGACTTCCGAGATGGCGCTCAAGCTCGGCCGCGCCATCGCCAAGGTGTTGTACGAATCGCAACCGTCGGAGTCCTCCGGTCGCATGGCGCCGGCTTCCTTCGCGCGCCAGAACGGCGCCAACGATAAGCATCGATTCAAAATTCTCATTGGCAAAGACACCCGGCTTTCCGGTTACATGCTCGAAACCGCGTTGGCGTCGGGGATCGTCTCCATGGGCGCGGACGTGTTACTCGTCGGCCCCATGCCGACGCCGGGCGTGGCGTTCTTGACCCGCAGCATGCGCGCCGACGCCGGCGTGGTGATCTCGGCGTCGCACAACCCCTATCAAGACAACGGCATCAAGTTTTTTTCCTGGGACGGCTTCAAGCTGCCCGACGAAGTCGAAGCGCGCATGGAGGAAATTATTTTCAGCGGCGAGATCGAAACTTCCCGGCCGACCGCTGGCGCGATTGGCAAAGCGTTTCGAATTTCCGACGCGGTGGGGCGCTACAATGTGTTTCTTAAAAATAGTTTTCCGCGCAACTTGACCTTGGAAGGGTTGAAGATCGTCGTCGACTGCGGCCATGGCGCGGCCTACAAAGTCGTGCCGGAAGTTTTATCCGAACTGGGCGCGCAAATTCTGCCCATCGGTGTGCTGCCCGACGGCGAGAATATCAACCGGCGTTGCGGCGCGCTCTATCCGGAAACCGCGCGGGAAGTGCTGTTGCATGAGAAAGCCGACTTTGCCGTGGCGCTCGACGGCGACGCCGACCGCGCCGTGTTCATCGATGAGACCGGCGAGATTCTCGATGGCGATCATATCTTGGCGATCTGCGCCCTGGACATGCAGGAAAAGGGAATTCTTAAAGGCAACGGCGTGGTCGCCACGGTGATGAGCAATTTAGGACTCGATATCGCCATGAAAAAAGCCGGGCTCGAAGTCGTGCGCGCCCAGGTCGGCGACCGCTACGTGGTCGAAAAAATGGTCGCGGGAAATTACAACCTCGGCGGTGAACAGTCCGGCCATATCCTTTTCCTCGATCACAACAGCACCGGTGACGGCGCGATTACCTGTTTGCAGATGCTCGCGTTGATGGTCGAGAAGCGCAAGCGTTTATCCGAATTGCACAGCGTCATGAAGCGCTTGCCGCAAGTGTTGGTCAACGTCAATGTTAAAGAGCGCAAGGATTTTTCGCACATGCCCAAGGTGACCGAGAAGATTGCCGAGATCGAACGCGCGCTCGCCGGCCGCGGCCGAGTGTTGGTGCGCTACTCCGGCACTGAACTGTTAGCGCGCGTCATGATCGAAGGGGAAGATCAAAAAAAGATTCGCGCCATGGCGGATGATATCGCCAGTGAAATCCGCGCCGAGGTCGGCAAGTAGGGGCCGGTCGCGACCGGCCCGGCCCGGTTAGGATTCGGATAATTAACCGCAAAGTACGCAAAAATTTCAGGAAGAAATCCGATTGTAGGGGCAAGGCGTGCCTTGCCCTCGCCGCTATGAAACCCTATCGACACCTATATCAGAAAATCTGCAATTCATGATCCGCCTAGGCGTCAATGTCGATCACGTTGCCACGGTGCGCCAGGCGCGCGGCGGCGCACTTCCCGATCCCGTCGAGGCGGCTTTGCTCGCCGAGAAGGCGGGCGCCAACAGCATTACCGTGCACCTGCGCGAAGACCGCCGCCATATTCAAGAACGGGACGTCATTCTGCTGCGCCAGAAAGCTCGCAGCAAAGTCAATTTAGAAATGGCGGTGACGCCGGCGATGGTGGCTTTCGCCGCCAAGCTCGGTCCCGACGACGCCTGCTTCGTGCCGGAAAAACGCCAGGAGCTTACTACTGAGGGCGGCCTCAATGTCGTGGCCCAGCGGCGCAAAATTAAAAGCGCGGTGGCGTTGCTTCAGGATTTGGGCATCAACGTTGCCTTGTTCATCGATCCGGTGAAAGCGCAGATCGAAGCGGCCAAAGATGTTGGCGCCCATGCCATCGAGATTCACACCGGCGCGTATTGCAACACCGTCGGCGCCAAACGCGCCAAGGAGTTGCGCGCCATAGTCGCCGCGGCGAAGTTTGCCAAGCTTTTAGGAATCGAAGTGCACGGCGGCCACGGACTCAATGTCGACAACGTATTGCCGATCGCGAAAATTCCCGAGATGGTCGAGTTGAACATCGGCCACAGCATCATCGCCCGCGCGGTGATCGTCGGCATTCGACAAGCCGTCCGTGAAATGAAAGAACTACTCGCTAAAGCGAAAGAATAACAGGTTCAAACCGTTTGAACGGAGCGCCCCTCGATACAGCCCTGCGGGCTTACTCGGGGAGGCGGGTGCTCAAACACCGATTATCCTGAGTAGCGCGAAGCGCGTATCGAAGGATTGAACTTCCTAAACCATGCTAGTTGTAACCGCTGAACAGATGCGCGAACTCGATCGCCGGACCATCGAGCAATATGGCGTGGCGAGCTTGACGCTGATGGAGCGCGCCGGCGAAGCCATTGCGCAGGCGCTGCTCGAACGCTTTTCGCGCAACGCCAAGAAGGGCGTTTTGATCGTCGCCGGCAAAGGCAACAACGGCGGCGACGGCTTTGTCGTTGCGCGTTTGCTCAAGAA
The DNA here is from genome assembly GCA_009692615.1 of Deltaproteobacteria bacterium. Taxonomy (NCBI): domain Bacteria; kingdom Pseudomonadati; phylum Myxococcota; class Myxococcia; species Deltaproteobacteria bacterium. The sequence continues at coordinate 7,946 of SHYW01000019.1, forward strand.
AAAACGCATCCCCTGCGAAGTGGTGTTGCTGGCGCGGCAAGCGGAGCTTTCTTCTGACGCCAAGCATAATCTCGCCGCATTCAAAAAACTCAAGGGCAAGGTCAGCGAGATCGCCGGCGACGATCTCGGCTTGCTGAGCCAGCGCTTGAGCAAGAACGCGCTGATCGTCGACGCCATACTCGGCACCGGCATGAAGAACGACGTGCGCGGCCTGTTCGCCGAGGCGATCACGCTGCTTAACGCTTCGGGCTTACCGATCGTCGCGGTGGATATTCCTTCCGGTCTCGATTCTGACAAAGGCACGCCGCTCGGCGTGGCGATTCAAGCCGAGCTCACCGTGGCGTTGGGTTTAGCTAAACTTGGCGAAGTGATTTATCCCGGCTTAAACTTTGTCGGCGAGTTGGCGGTCGCCGACATTGGCATCGATCCGCGAGCGATCGACGATCTCGCGCCTGGCACGGAACTGTTGGAGCGCGAGACGATGCGCTGGCTGGTGCCGCGCCGGGCAGCCGACACGCACAAGGGTAGCTACGGACACTTGCTTGTCATCGCCGGATCGCGCGGCAAAACCGGCGCGGCGATTCTCGCCTGCCGGGCGGCGATGCGCAGCGGCGCGGGCCTTGTCACGTTGGCGGCGCCACGCTCGCTCAATACGATTTTCGCGACGTCATTAATCGAAGTGATGACCGAGCCGTTGGGCGAGAATTTACAGGAACAAATGGAACCGTTGAGCGATGACGACTGGCGCGGCTTGCTCGAACGCAAAAATGCATTGCTGTTCGGACCCGGCATCGGTGTCACCGACACGACGCAGAACACGATGCGCTGGCTCTTGCGCAATTTCGATATGCCTTGGGTGATCGATGCCGACGGGCTGAATAATTTAGCGCTTGAATTGAATCGTCTGCGTCACGCCAAAAGAGCGCCGATTCTCACGCCCCATCCTGGCGAAATGGCGCGGTTGGTTGGCAAAGACACCGCGGTGGTGAATGGCGATCGCGTCGCCATCGCCCGCGCTTTCGCCGTCGCGCATCATTGTCATCTCGTTCTCAAAGGAGCGCGCACGGTGATCGCCACGGCGCAAGGCAAAGTCTTTATCAATCCCACCGGCAATCCGGGTATGGCGAGCGGCGGCATGGGCGATGTTTTGGCCGGCATCATCACCGGGCTGTTGGGCCAGGGTTTAAGTGCCGAAGACGCCATGAAGCTCGGCGTCTATTTGCACGGTTACGCCGGCGACCGCGTCGCCGCTGCGCGCGGTGAAATAGGACTGATCGCGTCGGATATTATCGGCGATCTGTCCGCGGCGTTCCGTAGCCTCGCGACGGCAGATTCATAGTCTCGAATTCTCTCCAAAAATATACTAGTTATACTGGGAGGCCCTTTACCCGTGGGTTTGTCTACAACTGTTTCAAAATCTTCGCGCCAAACCATGAGTTGGGGAAAAAAGTTGGGCCGGCTGGTTCAAGGCGGGGAAATCATCGGCCTGGTCGGCGAGTTGGGGACGGGAAAAACCTGTTTCGTGCGCGGTTTCGCCGAGGGCATCGGGGTCGGCAAAGAAGCTTGGGTGCGTAGCCCGACCTTTACCTTGATCAATGAGTACAGCGGCCGGTTGCCGGTATACCATATCGATCTGTATCGGGTGGCGGGCCAGGCGGCCCAGGCCGGGCTCAATCTGCGCGAGTATCTCTACGGCGACGGGGTGAGTTTGGTCGAGTGGTTCGAATATCTTGACGCCGATGAAATCGACGAGCATCTGGAAATAAAAATCGCTCATCGCGGCGGCGCGAAGCGCGAGCTTGAGTTTATTGCGCATGGCGAGCGCTATGAAGCGATTCTGGCGCGCTTGTTTAGCCGGCGCGATTCGGCCAAGGCAAAAGGCAAAATGCAAATTGCAGAATGATAAATTTGGATTTTGCATTCTGCAATTTGCATTATCCATTTGGGGCGAGGTTGAGAGGTTAGATTCGTGGCTTTGTTAGTCCAAAAATACGGCGGCACGTCGGTGGGGTCTGTTGAAAAGATCAAGCATGTAGCAACCAAGGTGGCGGCGGCGAAGAAAGCCGGCAAGGATGTCGTCGTCGTGGTGTCGGCGATGGCCGGGGAGACCAACAGATTAATCGCCTTGGCTCAGGAGATTTCAATCATTCCTGACGAGCGCGAGAAGGACGTGCTGATCGCCACCGGCGAGCAGGTGACCGTGGCGCTGTTAAGCTTGGCGCTTAAAGAGATCGGCCAACCGGCGCGATCCTATCTCGGTCATCAGGTGCGCATCGAGACCGACAACGCTTACGGCAAGGCGCGCATCTTGAGTATCGACTCGACGAAAATTGTCGACGCGCTCAAGACCGGCGACGTTGTCGTCGTCGCGGGGTTTCAAGGCGTCGATGAGGACGACAACATCACGACGCTCGGCCGCGGCGGCTCGGACACCAGCGCGGTGGCGCTGGCGGCGTTTTTGAACGCCGAGGCGTGCGAGATCTTCACCGATGTCGAGGGTGTGTTTAGCACCGATCCGCGCATTTGCCCCGCGGCGAAAAAGCTCGGCAAGGTTTCCTACGACGAGATGATCGAGCTGGCCAGCACCGGTGCCAAGGTTTTAGAGATCCGCTCCGTCGAGTTCGCCAAAAAATATGCCGTGCCGGTGCACGTGCGTTCGACATTTACTGACGTGGAAGGGACTTGGTTAGTCGAGGAGGATGAGAGCATGAGCGATGTGTTGGTTTCCGGCGTGGCCTGCGACAAGAATGAGGCGAAGATCACGCTGCTGCGCGTGCCCGACCAGCCGGGCTTGGCGGCCCAGGTATTCGGCCCGATTGCCGACGCCCACATCGTCGTCGACATGATCATTCAAAACGCCAGCGAAGATGGCACCACCGACATGACCTTCACGGTATCCAAGGCGGACCATCAAAAAGCGCTGGCGATCGTCGAAAAAGCTTTGCCCGCGGTGCATGCCAAGGGCATCAAGGTCGACCCCGATATCGCAAAAATATCCGTGGTCGGCGTCGGCATGCGCACTCACGCCGGCGTGGCGGCGACTATGTTTCAAGTGCTGGCGCGGGAGAAGATCAATATTCAGATGATCTCGACATCGGAGATCAAAATCTCCGTGGTGATCGCCGCCGGGCAGGCGGATCAAGCGGTGCGCGCGCTGCACGAGGCGTTTATCGGCTAACGACCGCGTGGCTTAATGTTTCTCTCGGTGTTGGTAGATAATCCTCGCCCCCGGATCGCGGTCCGGGGCAGGCTTCAGGCGAAGCGAAGATTCGTCATGCCGGCGCAGAGCTTGCCCCGGACTCGATCCGGGACCGGTATCCAGCTGGCGGATAGGGTCCGTCATACCGTTGGAAAACGGTATCCAGGTTGGGTGGATGGGGATGGACCCCGGTTTTCACCGGGGTGACGATAAGACCGGAATGACGGAATGGGAGTCGACTTCTAGTCGACAATTTTAGAACCCCTCGGCCAAAAGCCGAGGGTTGTTCAATTGACAACTATTCAGAGGATTTTATGAAAGACGTTTTGCTTTACGACACGACATTGAGGGACGGCTGCCAGGCCGAAGATGTTTCGTTCTCGCTTGAGGACAAGTTGCGCATCGCCGCCAAGCTCGAAGAATTGGGCATCGATTACATCGAAGGCGGTTATCCGGGTTCCAATGAGCGCGACGCCGATTTTTTCACCCAGGTGAAAAAATTGAAGCTCAAGCATGCCAAGGTTGCGTCCTTCGGCACGACGCGGAAGTTCGGCGCCAAACCGTCCCAGGATATTAATTTGAAAGTCTTGCTCCAAGCCGACACGCCGGTGGTGACGCTGGTGGGCAAAACCTGGGATCTCCACGTGCGCGACGATCTGCGCATCAGCCAGAAGGCGAATCTGGAGTTGATCGCCGACTCCATCGCCTACATGAAAAAGCGCGTCGACGAAGTGATGTTCGACGCCGAGCATTTTTTCGACGGCTTTCGCGCCAATCCCGAGTACGCCATCGATTGTCTCAAGGCGGCCGAGGAAGGCGGCGCCGATTGGATCGTGCTGTGCGAGACCAACGGTGGCCGGCTGCCGGGAGAAATTCGCGACGCGCTCAATCACGTCAACCGCGTGATCAAGACGCCGCTGGGCATTCACTGCCACAACGACGGCGAGCTGGCGGTGGCCAATACCTTGGCCGGCGTCGAGATGGGCGTGACCCAAGTCCAGGGCACGATCAACGGCTTCGGCGAACGCTGCGGCAACATGAATTTGATTTCGATCATCGGAAACTTGCAGTTGAAGCTCGGCAAAAAATGCGTCACTCCGGCGCAGCTGAAAAAATTGCGCGAGGTGTCGCAGCTGTTTTACGAGCTGGCGAATATTCATCCGAACAAGCGCCAAGCCTATGTTGGCGACAGCGCCTTCGCGCATAAGGGCGGCTTGCATGTCTCCGGCGTGCTGAAAAATCGCGAGACTTACGAGCACATCGATCCGGAATTGGTCGGCAATCGCCAGCGGGTTTTGGTTTCCGATCTGTCCGGCCGCAGCAATGTGGTTTACAAAGGCAAAGAGTACGGTATCGATCTGAGCAACAAAGGCGACGCCGTGAAAGACATCTTGCGCCGCACCAAAGAGCTCGAAGGCCAGGGCTACGAGTTCCAAGCGGCGGAGGCGTCTTTCGAATTGTTGATTCAAGAAGCGCTCGGCAAGAAAAAGAAAAATTTTAGCTTGATCGGTTTTCGCGTCATCGACGAGAAGCGTAAGGAAGGTGAGGCGCCGATTTCCGAAGCGACGATTCAAGTAGAGGTCGACGGCGAGTTGGAACATGCCGCAGCCATGGGTAATGGCCCGGTGAACGCGCTCGATCAGGCGCTGCGCCGCGCGCTGACGAAATTTTATCCGGCGTTAAAGCAAATCGAGCTGCTCGACTACAAAGTCCGCGTGTTGTCGTCGGGCGAAGGCACCGGCGCGGTGGTGCGGGTCTTGATCGAATCCGGCGACGGCAAAGATCGCTGGGGTACCGTCGGCGTGTCGCACAACGTCATCGAAGCGAGCTGGCAGGCGCTGGTCGATAGCATCGATTACAAACTGTATAAAGACGCGAGGAAGGCAATAGGCAATAGGCAACAGTAAGACTCGGATTCGTTCCGAAACTGTTGCCTGTTGCCTGTTGCCTGCTGCCGATGTGGCAAGACATTAAAGAAGACTTCCAAGTAATTTCCCAGCGCGATCCGGCGTTGCGTTCGGTGTGGGAAATCTTGCTCGCCTATCCTGGCTTTCACGCCATCGTGCTGCATCGGCTGGCGCACTGGCTGTGGCAGCAGGAGTTGACGACCTTGGCACGCTTCGTCAGCCATGTCGGCCGCTTTCTCACCGGCATTGAAATTCATCCTGGCGCGAAAATCGGCCGGCGTTTTTTCATCGATCACGGCATGGGTGTGGTGATCGGCGAGACCAGCGAGATCGGTGACGACGTGACGCTCTATCAGGGCGTGACGCTGGGCGGCACGGCGACCGCGCCGATCAAGCGCCACCCGACCATCGAAGACTCGGTCACGATCTTCAGCGGCGCGGCGGTGCTCGGACCGGTGACAGTGGGAAGACACAGCCGCATCGGCGCCGGTTCGGTGTTAGTCACGTCGGTGCCGCCGCACTCGACGGTGGTCGGCATCCCCGGCAAAGTCGTCAAGACCGACGCGCTGCACACGCCGAGCGGCAAAGCGGTCATCGATCTCAACGCCGCCGATCTCCCCGACCCGGTGGCGAAGGCGTTCAGCGCGCTCGGCGATTACATCGAGAAACTCGAAAAGAAAGTCGACGAACTGAGCACGCGCCAAGGCGGCTTGGAAGAAAAGACCGCTGAGGAAACTGAAGAGCTCAATCGGATCAAAGCAGCGCTGAGGAATACCGGGAGTTGATGAACGCAACAGGCAATGGTAGGGGCGGACCTATGTGTCCGCCCGTTCGGAGGGCCGACACGCAGGTCGGCCCCTACAGCCGGGTGTCTTCGGCGAACCAAACCTTTACGGAGAGGAAAAAATGAACAGAAGAACCGCCATCCGGCAACTGGCAACTTTTTTTCTGACTACCGCTTCTCTCGCCGAGGCGCAGCAGGCAGGGAAAATCTACCGCATAGGTTTCCTTGATGGAGGCACTGCTGCCGGTAGCGCGGTCCTCGTGCAGGCGTTCCTGCAAGAGCTGAGCAAGCTTGGATGGATCGAGGGAAAGAATATCACCATCGAGTACCGATTTGCCGAGCAAAAGAACGAGCGCCTACCTGAGCTGGCGGCGGACTTGGTTCGTCTTAAGGTCGATCTGATTGTGGTCGCATCGCGACCGGTAGCAATGGCGGCCAAGAGCGCCACCGCTACGATCCCTATTGTGATGACGAATGTTGGGGACCCCGTGGGTGCAGGTTTGGTTGCCAGTCTGGCGCGACCGGGTGGCAATGTCACCGGGTTCTCGGGTTTCTCGCCGGAGCTAATCACCAAACGGTTAGAGATACTCAAGGATGCGGTCCCCAAGCTTGTCCGAGTTGGCGTCCTGCGAACGGCAACCGTAGGACAATTCCAAATGAAAGAGCTCAGGCCTGCGGCTGTGGCGCTGAAGCTAAAATTGGAGGAGATCGAGACTCAAGTCGACGCCAAAGGTTTAGAGCGCGCCTTTCAAACCGCAAAGCAGAAGCAGGTGGGCGCGATTATGACGATGGCCACTCCCGCCTTTTTCGCCGAACGAAAGCGGATCGTGGAGCTTGCCGTCAAATACCGCTTGCCGGCTATTTATTTTTCGAAGCAGTTTGTCGATGAGGGCGGCCTTATGTCCTACGGGGTGGACTTCGCTGACGAGTTCCGGCGCGCCGCCCACTACGTAGACAGGATTCTCAAGGGAACAAAGCCGGCTGATCTGCCTGTACAGCAGGCGATGAAGTTTGAATTCGTCATTAGTCTCCCGGCAGCGAAACAAATCGGTTTTACAGTTCCGTACGAATTGCTGGCGCGGGCGAATGAAGTGAGAAAGTGAAGAGGGCAACATGAATGGTAGGGGCGGACCGATGTGTCCGCCCGTCCAGAGGGCCGACACGCAGGTCGGCCCCTACACGCGTCCGAATTGAATTCCACACAAATGTCACAGCGAAAAAGCAAAATCGTCGTCGCTATGAGCGGCGGTATCGACTGCGTCCGTCATACCGTTGGAAAACGGTATCCATCTTAAGCCTTAAGGGGATGGGGATGGACCCCGGTTTTCACCGGGGTGACGATAAAGCGGGAATGGAGATAAAAGGTTCCTGACACCTTTTTCACTGCATAGAAATGTCACAGCGGAAAAACAAAATCGTCGTTGCCATGAGCGGCGGCGTCGATAGCTCGGTGAGCGCGGCGCTGTTAGTCGAGCAGGGCTACGACGTGTACGGCGTGTCGCTGCGTATGTGGGAAGGCGAGCGCGGGCCGCGGGTGTGTTCGGATCATCGCGGCGCCGAGGAAGTCGCCGCGCATTTAAAAATTCCTCACACGCTGCTCGATCTGCGTGAGCAGTTCGCCGAGACCGTGGTTAAACCGTTCGCTGAAGATTATCTGCGCGGGCGCACGCCCAATCCCTGCGTCGCCTGCAATCGCGACTTCAAGTTCGGCACGCTGCTCAACTGGGCCAAAGAGCATGACATGGATTGCGTCGCCACCGGCCATTACGCCAGACTGTTGCGCGAGGATTCGACGCAAACGACCGCGTTATTGCGTGGCGCCGATCGCGCCAAGGATCAGTCGTACTTTTTATTCGCGCTGTCGCCGGCGCAGTTGGCGCACACGATGTTTCCGCTCGGCGACATGCAAAAGACTGACGTGCGCGACAAAGCGCGGGCGCTGAATCTGCCCGCGGCGGAGCGGCTGGAGAGCCAAGATATTTGCTTTGGCGATTACAAAGCTTTGGTAGCGACCTATGCTCAAGCCGAGCAACTGACTGGCGGCGATGTCGTCGACGTCGCCGGCAAAGTGCTCGGCCAGCATGGCGGCGTGCACACCGTGACTGTCGGTCAGCGCAAAGGTTTGGGCATCTCCGCGCCGGAGCCGCTCTATGTCGTCGACATCGACGAAGCGTCGAAGCGCGTGGTAGTCGGCAAGAAAGACGCACTGAGCTGCACCGGTTTGATCGCGCACTCGGTCAATTGGCTCGAGCTACCAAGCGAACCCGACTTCGAGGCCGAAGTGCAGATTCGCTACCGCGCGCCGGCGATCGCCTGCACGATCCGGCCGAATTCCGATGGCAGTTGTGAAGTGCGCTTCGCGGCGTCGTTTCCGGCGGTGACGCCGGGACAAGCGGCGGTGTTTTATCGCGGCGAGCGAGTTCTGGGCGGAGGTTGGATCCAGCGCGCCTTGCGCTAGCGCGGGGCGCGATTCCAAATTACAGATTCCAAATTCCAAATGTCGGATTCGGAAAAATCTGGAATCTGGAATTTGTAATCTGGAATTGCTGAGCGAAGCGAAGCCATGAAGATCGCGATCACCACTCTCGGTTGCAAGATCAACCAATACGATTCCGCGGTGATTCAAAGCCGGTTGGCGGAGGCGCATTCGTTCGTGCCCTTCGAGGAGCGAGCGGACTGCTATGTGATCAACACTTGCACGGTCACCGACCATGCCGACTGGGAAGCGCGCCAGTGGGTGCGGCGGGCCAAGCGTTTGAATCCCGCGGCGAAGGTGTTGGTCACCGGCTGCTACGCGCAGATCAATCCCGACGAAGTCGCGGCGGTCGCCGGCGTCGATTACGTGGTCGGCTTGAATCGCTTGGACGATTTGGTGCGCTTCATCGATGCACCGGCGCCGGCGCAAACTCAAATCGCCGTCAGCGACGTCAAGCGCGAGCGCGGCGTCGCCGTGCTCGGCACCCGTGCGCTGCCCGGCCACACGCGGGCTTTTCTAAAAATCCAGGAAGGCTGCAACTACACTTGCACCTACTGCATCATTCCCACCGCACGCGGACTCAGCCGCAGCGTGACGCCGCGCCAGGTGATGGAGCAAGTGAAGCTTCTAGCCGATGCCGGTTACAAAGAGCTCGTTCTCACCGGTATCCATCTCGGCGGTTATGGCTACGATCTCACTCCCAAGATCGATCTGGCCGCGTTGGTAGAAACGATCGCGGAGAGCCGGCTGATGGCGCGCATTCGCTTGAGTTCTCTCGACCCGCGCGAAGTTCCCGACCGCTTGCTCGACCTGATGGCGAGTTCGGAAATCATCTGCCCCCACTTGCACATCTGCGCCCAAGCCGGCGACGACGCGATTCTCAAGGCGATGCGGCGCAACTACGATCAAGCTTTCTATCGTGATTTACTCATGCGCGTGCGTCAGCGCTTGCCCGACGCGGCGCTCGGCAGCGACATCATCGTCGGCTTTCCCGGCGAGAGCGATGCCCAGTTCGAAAGCTCGTTGGCTTATTTCGCTTTGCTGCCCCTGACTTATTTTCACGTCTTCCCCTATTCGTCGCGCCGGACAACCGTCGCCGCGACTTTACCGGATCATCTGCCGGGAGCGGTCAAAAAAATACGCGCCCAGCGTATGCGCGCGCTTGGCGTACTTAAGAAAAATGACTTCGCCGCCGGCTTCGTCGGTCAAACGGCTTCAGTTCTAGTCGAGAAAAAAATCCTTCGCGCCGGCGGCGTGCAGCGCGGCTTTACGCGCAATTATCTTCAAGTGGCGCTTTCTGGCGCAGGGCAGTTTGCCAACCGGGAAATTCTCGTTCAACTCGACGGTCTGCGCGACGGTTGCTTGACGGCCACTATTTCTGATCGCGATATAGCTTCATGCGTCGACGATAGCCAGCGCGTCGCCGGTTCGTTTTAGAGTTTCATGGGAAAGAGTTTTCACCACGAAGGACACGGAGAGCACGAAGTTAGGAATGTTAATTATTCGTACCCTTTCGAACTAGCATCGTTGATAGCTTTCTCGGCTCGTGGAAACACTTCTTCAAAGGAGCGCGGGTTTTCTAACCCGCCGCAATACGCGGACAAGAATGTCCGCGCTCCGTTAAACTCCGAACTTCGTGTCCTTCGTGGTGAAAGTAACTTCACAGTAAACCCGGAAGAACCCAATTGAAAAACCAAGCACCACTCGAACAGCTGCAAAAAGAGCTGGGATATATTTTTAAAAATCCCACGCTGCTTGAGCGCTGTCTTACCCACGTCTCTTTCGACCGGCAAAAATCCGAAGGCCATAACGAAGTGCTGGAATTTCTCGGCGACGCGGTGCTCGATCTGGCGGTGAGCGATCTGTTGATGCGCGCCAATCCGGAAAAAAGCGAAGGCGATCTGTCGCGCATGCGCGCGGCGCTGGTAAACTCCACCGTGCTGGCGGAAAAAGCCGCGGAGATTAATCTCGGTGCGTTGCTCCGTCTCGGCAAAGGCGAAGAACGCAGCGATGGGCGCAGCAAGCCGTCGATTTTGGCCGGCGCGTTCGAAGCGGTGCTCGGCGGCATTTACCAAGAGGGCGGCTACCAAGCGGCGCTGGGCGCGGTGGCGCGCTTTTTTCGCGACGAGGTCACCGGCAAGCAGTTGGGCCAGCATGATTACAAAACTCGGTTGCAAGAAATCAGCCAGATGCTGTTCCATGCGCCGCCGATCTATCGCATCGTAGACGAGACCGGGCCGGATCACGAAAAGTTTTTCATCACTGAAATTAGCGTCGGCGGCAAAGTGCTCGGCAATGGCGAAGGACGCAGCAAAAAGCAGTCGGAGCAGGAAGCGGCGAAGATAGCGCTCGCGGCGCTGAAAGAATCGGAGTAGAAAGCGTTGCTACATTATTGAACGTAGCGAGGTTTAAATGACCGCTTCCAAGGGTCCGACTCGGTGGACAGAGCAACAGTTTCAGGAAATGTTGTGGCACGACAATGCTGTCCATGGCGTTAGTTTTAGAAATCCGGATGAAGACTATAGCTTCGATCTCATTTTTGACATCGATCACGTGGTGGAATGGATTGAGATTCCCAACGATGGGTACGAGTATATCGTTTCACCCGCCACGCTGACATTTCATGATGTGGACAAAGTGGTTTTCGATGTAAAACTGAACTACAAAGAAAATTTAGAAATTAATTTTATTGATCGGCAGGACATATCTACAGACGCCCAGCGAAATGTTGGATACAAATTGTATCGCTGGAAAATCAGCTTGCACTCTCAGTCCTCTCAGCACGAGAATGTGATCGTTTTTGAGTCATCGGGTTTTACTCAAGAGCTACGAAGAGATCCGATTCGGTCAGATTACTACCGACTCGACGAAGAGCAGCGTTAGCCTGCGACACGATCAACTTCATGCCTCATCTCGCAACGGATGTCTTGATCATCGGCGCCGGCGGCGCCGGCATGTACGCGGCGATCGCCGCCGCGCGCAACGGTTCGTCCGTCTTGCTCCTCGACAAAGGCCAGGTCGGGCGCGGCGGTGCGACGATCATGGCGCAGATGACCGTGGCCGTGGCCTTGGGTGAGCAGGAAGCGGATTCAGTTCAACTTCATTTCCAAGATACTTTGAACGCTGGGCGCGGACTGTGCAACGAAGAATTGGCCATGTTGCTGTGCGCCGACGGACCGGCGCGCATCCGCGAAATGGCCGAGTGGGGTACGCGCTGGGCGCAACAAGACGGCCATATCAAACAAGAGATGGCGCCGGGACACAGCGTCAAGCGCTGCTGCTACGTCGACTTTCTCAACACCGGACCGGCGGTGGCGGCGACCCTGCGGCGTAAAGTCGGCGAGCTGGCGGCGATTCGCCGCCTCAGCAATTTTTCTACCGTGGAAATTCTTGTAGGCGACGGCCGCGTTATGGGCGCGTTGGCGCTCAACCTCGTCACGGGCGAATTTATTTCCATTCAAGCGAAGGCGGTGATTCTCGCCGCCGGCGGTTTGACCAAACTGTTCGCGCGCAACAGCGCTTCGGCGAACATGGGCGGCGAAGCGTATGCGCTGGCGCTTTGGGCCGGCGCGGAATTAGTCGATATGGAATTTGTCCAATTTTTTCCCATCGGTCATTTGGCGCCGCGGTTGGTCGGCATGGACCCGATCATGTGGGATCCGTTCCGCTACAAGCTTGGCGGCAAATTGCTCAACGGCCGCTTCGAAGAATTCATCGACCGCTACGGCAGCAGCGACTTCGGCAAGTACAACGCGACGCGCGACGTTGCCGCCTACGCGATCTTGAAAGAAGTCGAAGCCGGCCGCGGCACGCTGCACGGCGGCGCTTATCTCGATTTCCGCCACATTCCTGACGCGCAGCTGCGCGGCGCCTTCGGCCCGGTGATCGATCGCTTGTTGAGCAATGGTATCGACCTGACGAAAACTCCAGTGGAAGTGGGACCGGTGGCGCACTATCACATGGGCGGCGTGCGCGTCGATGTCAACATGCAGACGCGCGTCGAAGGACTCTACGCCGCCGGCGAAGCGGTGGGCGGCGCCAACGGCGCCAATCGCTTGTCCGGCAACGCCATCACCGAGGCGTTTGTCTTCGGCGAACGGGCGGGGGCTCAAGCGGGCGAAAAGGTGAAGCGGTTAGAATCGCATTGGCAAGATGATGTGGCGCGTGAAGCGATCGAACGATTTCATAACGTGCGCGACAGTCCTTCGACTGACAAATCGTCGCCCATCGCAGTGCAAGCTGAGTTGCAAAAGTTAATGTGGGAGAACGCCGGGCCGTTTCGCACGGGCGAAAAACTCAGCGCGGCGTTGGCGGGTATCGCGAAAATGCGGCAAGAGCTGCCGCAGCTTAAGATTGGCGCCGAAGCGTCGTTCAACCTCGACCTGCAAGATTGGTTCGAGCTGCGCGCGATGCTCACGACTGCTGAAACCGTTGTTAAGTCGGCATTGGCGCGGACCGAAAGTCGCGGCGCGCATCAGCGCGAGGATTTTCCCGCGCCCGACGAAGCGTTGCTCAAGAATCAAATCGTGGAATCGATAAATGGCGCGTTGATAGCGAGTTGGGCGGCGCCGGTGCGATCGGTGCAACCATGACGGGATCGTCGATTCAAATCGTTAAACTTCACGTCAAACGCGGCGCGCCCGGCGATGTGGCGCGTTACGACGACTTCGACGTGCCCTACGAAGAGGGCATGTCAGTGCTCGACGCGCTGCGCTGGATTCGCGCCAACTTGGACAGCACGCTGGCGATCCGCTACAGTTGCATCAACGCCAACGCCTGCAAGACCTGCATGGCGCTGGTCGATGGCGAAGTCGAGTACACTTGCATCGCCAAGCTCGCGCCTGAAGGGATGACCGTCGAGCCGCTCCCCAAACGGCAGCTGATCCGCGATCTGGTGACGGATATTTTGCCGGAGGATGAGAGAATTTAGGTAACCCGCTGGAACTCGACTTCTTGCGGTAACGGTTCGACGGCCCGCGAGGTGACTCATGACATGGAAAGATTTTTTAGTCCTTGGCACCAAGTTGATTTGAGTAGACTGTCTAACGACTGCGCTTCAAGAACTGTTCTACAGTCTTTTCTGGCAACTCGGGCAGATCGAGGAGGCCGGACTGTCGAATGGTATTTTCACGGTATCACTGCTGATCACATTCGCGATTCCGGTTGTCATGACCGCGATGGGATTTTATCTGATCCGCGACGGGAAGTTTGTATTTGATCGTGCATTGTCTGAAGGCGACGATGTCGAAAACTACGCTCAGCGATGGTTGAGTGCCGGTGTCGTGCTTTTTGGTGTGTACGCCGTAACAATCTCGGTTCCTGGCGCCATGCGAATCTTGTCGAACCTTGTCGTTGTGCTGCAGGCACCGGCATATGTAGGCGTTGAGGATTGGTGGGAGCGATTCTACCTCGATTTCCTCCCCACAATGTCGATCTTCATCCTTGGTTGGATCGGCTTTAAAAACTCGAAAGCTCTCGCGCGGACGGCATTACGCTAAGGATATAAATTGTACATGGGCATTGATTGATTCGCATATCCGGAGGTAGCCAGTGAGCCAACAACAGTTGTTCGAATTAGGCAGCAAATTCATCGGACTTTATTGCATGGTCATGTCCGTTCCGAATCTTGTGAGTGGAGTTCTCGAAATCATTTTGCCGAAGGCGACCCGAGAGCCGAGATTAGATTCGTTTACATCGTTATCCTCTGTGATATTTACTTTGAGTTTTTTACTTTTGTCCGGAATCGGATTGTTTGTTTTTCGACGGGCTGATGTTGTACGGAAATTCGCCTTTGCGGGTGACGATCAAGTCTATGATTCCAAGCTCGAAGAGCCCTTTGCTATTGGCGTCAAGTTGTTCGGCGCGTTTCTTTTTTTACGAACCTTGCCGCGGTTCCTGCGCCAGCTTTCTCAATACATCTTTATCGTGAATTCATCGCTGGACTTTCCACCTGTAGCTAGCCCGTTGATGGAAAGGCTGACGAATTTTCTGCCGGACCTGGTGTCTTTGCTCTTTGGCTTGCTGCTTTTCTTCCGCGGTGAGTTGTTGTCGTGCTGGGCATTTGCCACAAACAAACCCAGTGAGTCTATTGATAGCTAAGGGAATCAACTCTTCCAGCCTGACTGCTAGAACGCCATGTCCAAGTTCAACCTCAAACATTTTCTCTTCCAAGCTTTGGTTTGGCTCGCCGTTAGCATCGGCGCGTTGAGTTTTCCCGAGCCCCTCGGTGTGCCGCGGGCGCTGGTGGCGTCTTTGCTGTTGACGCTGTTCCTCGCCTTCGTGACGCGCCGGTTGTTCGGCGAGTTTGGCCGGGAGCAAAGATATATCGCCGTCGGCGCGACGGTTTCGTCCGCGGCGGTTTTGCTGTTACTGACCGTCAAGTTTTACGTTTTCAACTTCGAGCTGCGGGCGCTGCATCTGGTGGGAATATTCCTCGCGCCGGTGATCGTCAGCGGCTTGGTCAACGGCTGGCGCAAAACCCAAAAGTAATTCTTCGGTTGTTCCGAGCATTCATGACTGAGCGTTTCCGCAAACCTTTCCTCAGCGCCGAGTGGCGTTATCTGGCGATGCTCAACTATGAGATCGAGCCGGCGCTGCTTGCGCCGTTCGTTCCACGCGGCACTGAGATCGATTCTTGGAACGGCAAAACGTTTGTCAGCATGGTCGGGTTTCTTTTCGAGAACACGCGGGTGATGGGATTCCCCATTCCTTTCCATCAGAACTTCGAAGAGATCAATCTGCGCTTCTACGTGCGCCGCAAGGCCGAAGACGGTTGGCGGCGCGGCGTCGTGTTCATAAAAGAAATCGTCCCACGCATGGCGATCGCCCTGGTGGCGCGCTGGCTTTACAACGAGAACTACGTCGCCTTGCCCGCCGGCAACGTTATTTGCCGAGCCAAGGATGGCAGCGGCAACATCGAGTCGGTGAAATATTATTGGACGTTCAACCGGCGCGCCCAGTTTCTTGAATTGGCGACCCGCGGCGGACCGACGGCTTTCGTCGATGGCTCGCAGGAAGAATTCATCGCCCAGCACTACTGGGGTTATGCGAAACAAAAAGACGGGGGCACGGTGGAATATCGCGTCGAGCATCCGACTTGGCGTGTCTGGCAAGCGCAAAGCGCGCGGCTCGATTGCGATGTGGAAAATCTTTACGGCCAGCAGTTCTCGCCTGTCTTGCAAGGCGCGCCGGCGTCGGCGTTTCTCGCTGAAGGGTCGGAGATCGTCGTGTATCGCGGCCGCAAGTTGCAATGATGGCGCGATCCGCGATGCAAAACTGCGACGAACTTTAAAACCGTGACGAGTTTTCCGTTACCCTCTTTAGAAAAGAGGGGATAGGGGAGATTTTCTTTACGCTGGCGACATTCCGTCGTCGCAGAGCAGCGACGCGCAGGGACGAAGAAAGCCGCGCCGCCGCCCTAGTAAATCCCCCTTGATCCCCCTTTTCCAAAGGGGGAGGCAAGTCGTTTTCGAATTCTTTACGAAGTCTGACATATAGGGGCGAAAAATTTTTCGCCCCATCCGCCCCGGCAGTAATTTCGCGGGCGTGGCTCTAAAGTCCTGTCACGCAGCGCCGATAACTTCAGTAAGGAGTTTTCCGTGTTGCCGAAACCTGTCAATCAAACCGGCGGCCTGCGTCACGGACCGGCGCGTCATTATGTCAGCAACGTGATGGACGGCCATGCGCTGCCGTCGGTGCCGGTGGTGGCGAACAAGTTGTTGGAGATCGTCCAAGACCCGGAAGTGAGCATGCAACAACTCTGTCGCGTGCTGGCCGACGATCCAATGTTGTCGGCGCGGGTGTTGGCGGTGTCGCGTTCGCCGCGTTTCGCGCTACGCAATTTACCGACGACCTTGCTCGGCGCGGTGCAGGTGCTCGGCTTTCGCACTTTGACCAGCGTGGTGATTACCAGCGCGACCCAGAGTTTACGCCTTAAAGGCAACAAGGTTTCCGAGAAGCTCTGGCGCCATTCGCTGGGCGTCGCTTTGGCGATGCGGATTCTCTGCCAGCGGGCGCGCTCGCGCGACGACGAGATCGGATTTCTCATCGGCCTGATGCACGACGTCGGCCAGATGGTGTTCGTGCACGGCGATCCCATGGGCTACGAAAATCTGCTCCAGGCCGTCCAAGAAGCGCCGCGCCCGATCGTCGACGCTGAACGGGAAATTTACGGTGTCGATCACGCACTCATGGGCCACACGATTCTCAACCGCTGGAACCTCGACGCGCAGATCATCCACGCAACCCTGAAGCACCACAGCGACGGCGCCAGCCCCAATGAGCTGGCGAACCTGTTGACCGTCGCCGACTATCTCTCCAGCAAGTGCAATCTGGGCTTTTTCACCATGCCGACGCCACCGCCTGAGGCGTTGCTCGTCAAGTGCGGTTTGACTGACGAGACGGCAATGGCGCAATTGATCGCAGAAATCGTCGAGGCCCACCGGGAAGAAAGTCTGCTCTTCGAAAAATAATTTCAGCGCGGCGGTTGAGGTTTTTATGCCAGACCCATCAGGCGCGCCGGATTGATCGCGGCGACTTGATGGACTTCGCCTTGGCTCAAGCCGCCTTCGTGGAGCATGCCTAGATACATTCTAAATAGCTCGGCGGGATTGGGACTGTAGGGACGAAAATAGTCGGTGCTGGCGACGATTTGGCGGAGCCCCGCGGCGCGAAACTGTTTGACCAGCTCAGTTGAATCCAACCTTCCGGGCGCCAGCGCGTTCCAACAGGACTCGACAAACGCGCCCATGTCCGCGGCTTTTTTTTGCGCGTCCACCGGCATGTCGATCATGTGCGCCTGAGCGTGGTTGATCACCAATCGATGGCTGTAGCCCATGTCGCGGGCGGCGGCGATGAAGGCCAGCGATTCCTGCCACGACACATGGCCCATGCCGAGGGTCAAGTCGTGGGCTTTGCAGGCTTCGAGAATTTCATAACCGCGCGGGATCAGCTTACCTTTGTCGTCGAGAAAATAATATTGCGGGTTCTCTAACGTCGCATGCGCTTTGTAGTACGACTGGATGCGATGGCTGAAGCCTTTGTGCTCGACGTCGTTGCGCGCGCTCCATGTGGGCAGAAAAACCATCTTGCCGCCGAGTTCGGCGCAGGCTTCGACGATGCACGGGTTGGGTCCGCCGGCGGTGGCGTTTAAAACCACGCTCGACCAAATATCAATTTTAGTCGGCATCGCGGCGGCGATGTAGGGGACAACGTTGGCCGTCGGCCACCAGTGGGATTTTAACACCACGCCGCGCATGCCCATCGCCTCGGCCTTGGGGATCCACAGAAACTCCGGTTCGCGTTTACGTTCCTTCGCCGAGAATTCGAAGTCGATGTGGCAGTGCACGTCGATGACGCCTTCCATCATGTCGTCGTATAAAGTCATGAGCTACTCCTTCGGAAGATAAGAGTCGGAGGATTGGCCGCAAAGAACGCAAAGGGCGCAAAGGTAGGGGCGAAAAATCTTTCGCCCCTACAATAATTCAATCACGCCGCCGGACGCGCGGCGCCGCCGCAGCAGCGTTTGAACTTCTTACCGCTGCCGCAGGGGCAGGGGTCGTTGCGGCCGGCTTGGCGCACGGTGGACTTGGCATCGGCGGTGCGGACGATCGCCATTAATTTCTCGATCGGCTCGCCGGCTTCGACCAGCTCGGCGAATTTCTGAAAATACGGTTTGCTGTGGGTGAAAAATCCTTTGAGGCCGGCGCAGAGGTAATTCAAGCCTTCCTCGCCATCGGGCGTCTTGATAATGCGGTCCTTCGGGCAGCCGCCGTTGCACATGCTCAGCACTTCGCACTCGCGGCAGTACTTGGGCAGGCTGGTCCATTTTTTCTGGCCGAAGTCTCGTTGCCTGGCGTCATCGACCATTTCCGCCAGCGGCCGTTCATGGATGTTGCCGATTTTATATTCCGGCGTGACGTAGTGATCGCAAGAATAAAAATCGCCATTGTGCTCGATCACCGGCACGTCGCCGCAGGTTTCGCGATAAATGCACAGCGCGTGCTCCATGCCGAGAAAGGGGCGCACCGACTCGTCGAACAGCTGGATAAAAACTTTGCCGATGTCGTGGCGCATCCATTCGTCGAAGATCGTGTTTAAAAATGTTCCATAGGCGGCCGACGGCACCGAGCGCTTGTGCACGGGATTGTTGGGATCGCCGGTTTTTTCCACCAGCGGCAGAAACTGCAAGTATTGGCCGCCGATCTCTTTGAAGTAGCGGTAGACTTGGGTCGGATGTTGGACGTTGACGTCGTGCACGACGCAGAGCAAGTCGACGTGGATTTTGGCCTTGCGCAGCATATGAAACGCTTGGACGACTTGTTTGTGCGTGGTCTTCTGGCCTTTGGTCACGCGGTAGTGGTCGTGCAGTTCGCGCGGGCCGTCGAGGCTCAAGCCGATGTAAAAATTCTCTTTGGCCAAAAACTCGCACCACTCGTCATCGATGGTGGTGCCGTTGGTTTGAATGCCGTTGATGATCTTTTTCGTCGCCGGCAGATATTTTTTTTGCAGCTCCACCGCCTTGCGAAAAAACTCGACGCCGAGCAGGGTCGGCTCGCCGCCATGCCATGAGAAGCTGACGGTTTCTCCCGGCGTCGCTTGAATATGCTGCTTGATATATTCTTCGAGGGTCTTGTCGTCGAGACGAAAGTTGGTGCCCTTGGGATAGAGTTCTTCTTTTTCCAAGTAATAGCAGTAATGACAATCGAGGTTGCAAATCGCCCCGATGGTCTTGACCATGATCTGAAATTCACGCGCCGCGGTTTCCAAGTGAGAGCCTCCAGTCGCTAAGCCGGTGGCGGCCGCCATGTTCCGGCGCGCCGCCTGCCATCGGGGACTGTACTGAAAAAATGCTCCGAAGTCACCCCCTCGGCGGCGTTGGCTTGACCGGAGGCTTTGCGCCATTTTTGGACTGAGGCCACGCGTGCGTCGATGATTACCGGCACGTGCCGAACTTGACAGTCTTGGACAAAGTCATGAGAATGATTTCATTGCGGTTCGTTGGCGTTTTGCCATGTCATCCAAACTGTCCGATACTTTGTCGATTGTGGTTGGCGCTCTCGCGCTTTTACTGGTCGCCGCGCCCTCGGCGCAGGCTTGCAGTTGCGCCGCGCCGGCGCACCCCGCCGAGGCGCTGAAACGGTCGACAGCGGTGTTTAGCGGCCGGGTCGTGGCGATCGACCGGCCGTTTCTCGATCGCCTCGGTGTGACCAACAGCGGCAGCCATCGAGTCAAGTTTGAAATCCGCCAGCGCTGGAAGGGCGCGCCGGCAAAAAATGCCGAAGTGGTCACCCGTTTGAGCGGCGAAGCCTGCGGCTTTCCCTTCGCGCCGGAGCAGGAATATCTCGTCTAGGCTGTCGGCGGGCCCGGCGAACTGCGCACCGGCTTCTGCACCGGCACCAAGAGCGTCGCCGAGGCGGCCGGCGAGATCAAACAGCTCAATGCCTTGGTTGGCGCTGTGGGAAAATAGGAGCAGCCGATCTTTAGCGAAAAACAACAAGGCGTGATCCGCGGCGTGGTGCCGGCGGCGTTAATCACTTTGGCGCTGCTGTGCGGCGGCTCTCTGGCTGTTCCGCTCGCCGCGCTTCCCGGCGACGATAGCGGCGCGCGTTTGGTTTGGGCGCTGCAGTGGGCGCTGCTGCCGTCGCTAACGTTGATGATCGCGATCATGCGCGTGGCGAATTTTCGCTTCGCTTCGCCCGAGGATATCGACGGTAGCGGGCTGACCAGCGGCACGCCGGCGATTTAAATTCTCCGCGCCGTGCTGCAAAATACTTTGGAACAGGCCGTGCTCGCGATCATCGCCTATTGCATCTGGTCGGTAACGATGCCGCTGCGTTGGCTTGGTGTGATTCCCGCGGCGGCGCTGCTTTTTGTCATCGGTCGAATTCTCTTCACCGTCGGCTACGCCCGCGGCGCCAGTGGACGCGCGACGGGCTTCGGTCTGACGGCCTATCCGACCTTCGGCATGTTGGCGACCTTAGCTGTGGTTTTGCTATCTCGTCTGATTGGCTGGGCGGCGTGAACTACATCGTTCTCGACGACTTTCCTGCTTGGTCGACATATATCTTGGCGAGCTTTGTGCTGGTGACATTTTGGCTGGCGTGGTGGCTGCTCTTACGCACCCTGCGTCGCCGGCGAATCGCGCGGTTGGATGGCTCGGCACGCGCGCGCTCCATCCATCCGCCATGGGCATTTGCCATCGCCGCCAGCGCCGCGCTCGTGTTTATGGCGTCATCGATGTTCGGCCGTTTCCATGCGGTGGCGATCGATCGGCTGCAACTCGAGCTGATCTATTTATGGCCGCAGTCGCCGGTGGCGATCAATGTCAGCGAGCTGGTCGATATAAAACTTGCGCGCGCCGGGCGAAACTGCGGTCACTTGGAAATCGCCACGCGCCAAGAGCGTTATCTCAGTGTTGCTTTTCGCAAGTGCGAAAATGCCGAGGCGCTGATCAAACAGGTTGGGTTGCGCAGTCAATGAGCCGCTATTTTATGTGAAGGTGATCGTCATGGATTTTCACGGAGTGTTTCCTTATCTGATCTCGCCCATCGATGCCGCGGGCGCAGTGCAGGCGGAAGTGCTGGCGCGCTTATGCGATGATTTGATCAAAGCCGGCGTACACGGATTAACTCCGTTGGGTTCGACTGGCGAATTCGCATACTTATCTTGGACTCAACGGCGCCGGGTTGTTGAAGTCGTGATCGAGGCGGCGCGTGGGCGGGTGCCAGTGATCGCCGGAGTCGCTTCGACGACGATTGCCGATGCGGTCAGGCAGGCGCGCGAGTTCGAGCGGATGGGAGCGAGCGGCATTCTTGCCATTCTCGAAGCGTACTTTCCGCTCAGCGATGACGGCGTGTTTCAATATTTCAAAGCCATCGCCGAATCGGTGTCGCTGCCGGTGGTGCTCTACACCAATCCAAACTTTCAGCGATCCGATTTAAGCTTGCCGGTGATCGATCGGCTGAGTCTAATTGCGAACATCGGCTATATTAAAGACGCGTCGAACAATACCGGCCGGCTGTTGTCGATTATCAATTTAGTCGAAGGGCGCATGAAAGTCTTCGCGGCCTCGGCGCATATTCCAGCGACGGTGATGCTGATCGGCGGCGTCGGCTGGATGGCCGGGCCGGCCTGCGTCGCGCCGCGCCAAAGCGTCGAGCTTTACGATCTGTGCCGCCGCGGCGAGTGGAGTAAAGCGATGGAGTTGCAGCGGCCGCTGTGGGCGCTCAATCAAGCTTTCGCGAAATATAATCTCGCCGCGTGCATCAAAGGCGCCCTCGAACTTCAGGGTTACGTCGTGGGCGCGCCCTTGCCGCCGCAAGCGCCGCTGTCGGCCGAGGCGCTGGAATATGTCAAGCGGACGCTCATCGCTATCGGCGCGCTGTAGCCGCGATTGCAATTCGACGCCAGGTGGAGTTATTCAAAGAAGACACTTCTTGGTCTTCGGGGATCGCTGAATCGGCCGGAAAGGAGCCAGCAATGAGGCAAATGAATTGCGGTAAGTTCACCGTCGGCGCGATCGTGGCGGCATGGCTACTATGCTGCATCGGCATTGCGGTCGCGGCGACGCCGGCGCCAAATAAACGCGTGCGCATACTCTATGCCGACTTCAGCGAGCGCATGGGTTTGTTCTTCGTCGCCAAGGATCAACGATTCTTGGAAGAGCAGGGCTTGGACGCGGACCTCGTTCAGGTAAACACCGGTCCGGTGGCAGTGGCGGCGATGGCCGCCAACGAAGCCGAGTTCTACACTGTGTCGGCCACCGGTTCCGCTCTTGGCGCCATCTCTAGCGGGCTCGACTTGGTCTGGGTCGCGGGGATGATCAATAAACTCGACGGCTACTTTTACGTCGCGCCGAAAATCCAAAAGCCCGAGGATCTGAAAGGCAAGACGCTCGGTGTACAAAGCTTCGGCGGCGGTATCTGGATGTTTGTCATGATGACCTTGGATCACTGGGGATTGAATCCGGAACGCGATAAGATTCAGATGCGGGTGATCGGCGACCAGTCGGTCTTGGTGCAATCGCTAAACGCCGGGCTGATCGATGGCTCGGTGTGGGGCTACGCCTACAATCCCGCCTTGCAACGCAGCGGCGGCCGGCTGTTGGCCGATTTGACGACGCTCAACATTCCGTACCAGGGAACCGGACTAGTGGCGCGGCGGGCCTTTGTTGCCAGCTCGCCGGACATCGTAGAAAAGACTTTACGCAGCTTCGTCAAGGCCAACAGTTTTGTCCGGGAAAAGAGCAATCAGGCGGCGGTGGTGCGGAGCATCCGCAAATGGTTGCGGCTATCGCCCAACGATAACGCCGATGACTTGTACGAACGCATGCGCCTGCTCTACGACCGGCGCATCGCACCGACCCGCGAGGGCATGCAAAACGCCCTACGGGTGCTGGGTAAAGTCGATCCCAAGTACACCAAGCTAAAGGTAGAAGATCTGGTTGACGATCGCATCGCACGCAAGTTGGAGAGTCCATAACTTAACGGCAGTCGCGTTGAACTAGCCGTCGACGGAGGGAGAGTAATCATGATTCGCATTGTCCATATCCTCAATCAAT
Organism: Deltaproteobacteria bacterium; assembly: GCA_009692615.1. Classification (NCBI taxonomy): domain Bacteria; kingdom Pseudomonadati; phylum Myxococcota; class Myxococcia; species Deltaproteobacteria bacterium. Next base: position 30,872 of record SHYW01000019.1, read on the forward strand.
TTTTTGCCGGTATCGGCGGCGAAGAGAAAGCCGACATTCCAGTGGCGGTCGCCGACGGCGCGGTGGGCGCGGCGCGGGGGCTCCAGGTGCAGTTGGCGGAGCGCGGCCAAGTGGTCGCGACGCTTTACTTTGGCGATAATTATTTTCATGAACATAAAGATGCCGCGCTGACGGCGCTTCTAGCCGAGTTAGAGAAACAAAAACCAGACGTGGTGGTCGCCGGTCCTGCGTTCAACGCCGGCCGATACGGTTTGGCCTGCGCCGAGATTTGCCAAGCGGCGAGCGAGAAGCTTGGACTTCGCTGCGTCACCGGCATGGAGCCGGAAAATCCCGGCATCGGCGTCTACTGCGATTATCACAACGACAAAGTTTTTTTGCTGCCCACCGCCGAGACCGCCTCCGGCATGGCCCGCGCATTGACGGCGCTTGCGCCCTTCGCTTGCCGCCTGGCCGCTGGTGAAGAAATCGGCCCCGCCGCCAAGGAAGGCTATCTGCCGCGCGGCATTCGTAAGCTGGTGCGCGTCGAGCGCAGCGGCGCCGATCGCGCCATCGATATGCTGCTCGCTAAAGTTGCCGGCCAGCCGTTCACCACCGAAGTACCGATGGAAGTGTGGGACAAGGTCGAACCGGCGGCGCCGTTGGCCGATGCCGCAGCGGCGAATTTAGCTGTCATCTGCACCGGCGGCGTGGTGCCCTGGGGCAATCCGGATGGTTTTAAAACTTATCGCAATACTTTTTGGCGCAAGTATAATTTCTCCGAGCTGGCGAAGTTAGAGCCGGGCAAATGGGAAGCGGTGCACGGCGGCTACAACGTCGCCTTTATGAATCAGAACCCGCACTATGGCATGCCGCTCGATGCGCTGCGTGCGTTGGAAGCCGAGGGGAGAATCGGCCGCGGTAAACTCTATCCCGCTTATTATGTCATTCCCGGCAACCAAGGTTCGCCGGCGGTGATGCGCCGGGTCGGCCAAGAAATTTCTGCCGATTTGAAAAAAGACGGCGTGCAAGGGGTTTTGCTCGTCGCCACGTGAGGAACCTGTAGTCGCAGCGGCGCTGTGATTAGCAAGGAACTCGACAGAGCAGGTCTCCCAGTGGCGATGATCAGTGCGATGTATCCAGTGGCGGAACAAGTTGGCGCGAGCCGGATTGTCAAAGCGGTGGCGATTCCCCATCCCTGCGGCGATCCCAGTTTGCCGGCGGCGCTGGACAGCGAGTTGCGCCGTGAGATCGTCTCGACGGCGCTTAAGGCACTGGAAGCGAAGGTCGACACGACGACTGTGTTCACGCCTAGGATTGCGGCGAATGGATGAGTCGCGTGATCGTGATCGTGTTTTCTTCCAAGGAAGATCTTTCGATCATGGCTTGGTATGTCCCCCCTTTGAAAAAGGGGGGCAAGGGGGGATTTTCTTGAGCGGAGCTTCTCTCGCGCAGCAACTTCAAAATCCCCCTCGTTCCCCCTTTTTCAAAGGGGGAAGTTTCGAGTATCGAACTTTAATTCTACGTCACGGCACGAGTGTAGGAACCCTTCATGCGTCTTGAGTTGGCTGAGTTTCCGGTTTCGCGCATTGCGTTGGGCGAACAGTTTAGTTATTCCGCCGGACAATTAACCGTCGACAAATCCGCGATCGAGCAGTCGGTTCTGCAAGAAAGTAGAATAGAGCAAGCGTGGCTCGATGTCGTCGCTCCCGGCGACAGAGTCAGAATCACCGGCATTCGCGACGTGGTGGAACCGCGCGTGAAGGTTGTCGGCTCGGGGCAAGTGTTTCCTGGTGTGCTTGGGCCGGTGGAACCGGTGGGTGACGGGCGGACCCATCGGCTGTCCGGCATGGCCGTGTTCGTCACCGCGGAATATGAAGGCACGGTGCGCGCCGGGCTAGGCGTGCAACGCAGCGCGATTCTCGACATGTGGGGCGCCGGCGCCGCGGCTTCGCCGTTCAGCGCTTTGAATGGACTGGTGCTGAACTTGCGTTTGGCGAAAGGTTTATCGGAACTCACCGCGCACACGATTATTCAACGAGCGGCGCTTGAAACAGCCAAGCGCTTGGCGGAAGTCACCATCGGATTGGACCCGACGCAAATTGAAGTCTTCGAATTGGGCGGCGCCGATTCGACGTTGCCGAAGGTTTTACTGATCCAAGGTTGCTTGACCGACGCAAGCAACCCGCACTCCGGTGTCGGCTATTTCGGCTTGCCGATCCGCGATTCGCTGGCGACGGTAATTCATCCCAACGAATTTCTCGACGGCGCCTTCACCATGTACGCGACCCGCTGCCTGGCTTACTTCCCGGTCACTTGGGATTGGCAGAATCATCCGCTGCTGCTCGGACTGTATCGCGCCCATCGCCGGCAAATAAATTTTCTCGGCGTGATCCTCGAACGGATCGCCTTCGATACCTTTCACGGCAAAGAAGTGATCGCGCAAAATACCTCACAGCTGGCGACTATGCTCGGCGCCGAGGCGGCACTGGTGTCGTGGACCGGTTCGGGCAACGCGTTCGTCGATGTCATGCTGACACTGCGCGCCTGCGAGCAGCGCGGCATCAAGACCACGCTCACGACTTACGAATACGGCGGCAAAGACGGCGTCGATTCGCCGCTGCTATTTTACGCGCCGGAAGCGAGCGCGATTGCGAGCACGGGCAGCCGCGATCGATGGGTCGATTTGCCGGCGGCGGACAAGATCGTCGGGCCCTATGACGAAATCAAAGTGTTGAATTATCCCGGCGCGCCGCTGACGCCGGCGCGCGGGCCGTTCACCCTCGATGCCCGCGACATGATTGTCGGCGGCGTCGATTATTGGGGCCGCGATGCGTGGCAGTGCGCGGCGTATTAACATGGAGCGCTCGATGAAAAAGTTTTGCCGATTGGTAATTTTCGTTTTGCCGGTGATCGCGGCATTGGCCCCGCGGGCTTTTGCCGCGACGCGGGTGGTGATCGCTTATTCATCGCTGAACGAGCGCGGCGCCGGCGCGCTGCTGGTCGCCCGGGATCAAGGCTTTTTTCGCAAGCACGATCTCGACGTGCAGTTGATCTTCATGCGCAATGCCGCGGTCGCCTTGTCGGCGCTCTCCGCCGGCGAAGCGCAATTCTATTCCGGCTCGGCCAATGGGTCGGCGCTGGGCGCGATGGCGAATGGACTCGATCTAGTGTTTGTCGCGGGCTTGGCGAACAAACTCAACGGCACCATGGTGGCGTCGCCGGCGATTCAATCGCCCGCCGATTTGAAAGGCAAAAACATCGCCATCCAGAGCATCGGCGGCGGCGTCTGGATGATCACGCAGTTGGTGCTTGAACACTGGGGCCTCGAAGCGAAGCGCGACGCGATCAATTTGCGTATCGTCGGCGACGAGTCGGTGATGGTGCAGTCGTTGATTCTCGGCACGGTTGACGCGACTTACGCGGGCTACGCCTACGCGACCATGCTCAAGAAGCAGGGGTTTCGCGTGATGGCCGACTTGACCAAGTTGGGCGTGCCGTTTCAGAGCACGGCGATCTTGGCGCGGCGCAGTTATTTGAGCACTTCGTCGGCGACGGCGGAGAAAGTGATCCGCACTTTGGTCGAATCGATCGCTTTCATTCAGCGCCCGGCCAATAAGGCTTCCGTGGTCGCAACGCTGACCAAGAATTTGCAGATCGTTCGGCCGGAGGATGCGGAAGAGGGTTACGAAGTGATTCGCAACGTTTATGAGCGGCGTGTGTATCCGAATGTCGAGGGGATCAATAACGCGATTCGTCTGCTCGGTATTGGCAACGAAAAGATTCGCCAGCTCAAGGCGGTGAATCTGATCGACGATACCATTGTTAAGAAATTGGAAAAGGAAGGACTGCTGCAATAATCGAGATCATTCCTATACCGAATTATTCGTGCCGTCCGATGTAGGGGCGACCGGCCGGTCGCCCTTACGAAAGCAATACTTATGCAACTCACATTAGCTGAATTCCCGGTGCGCCAGATTCGTCTTGGCGATGTTCACCGCTATCACGATGATATCCTCGACGTGGATCGCGACGATCTCGTGCGCTTGGCGCGGCAAGATCCGCGCATCGATAGCGCGGAGCTGGCCGTCGTCGCGCCCGGCGAAGCAGTGCGGGTCACGGGCATTCGCGATGTCGTCGAGCCGCGCTACAAATTCACCAACGATGCGCAAGTATTTCCCGGCGTCATCGGTCCGGTGGCGACGGTCGGCGACGGATTGACGCATCGTTTGTCTGGCATGGCCGTGCTCGCCACGGCGGCTTACGAGGGCACGATTCGCGCCGGCACCGGCGTGCAGCGTAGCGCGATTCTCGACATGTGGGGTAGCGGTGCCGCGGCGTCGCGTTTCAGTACTCTCAGCCATTTAGTTTTGATTCTGCGCATTCGCGCCGGCTTGGGCGAGCTCGAGGCCCATGGGGCGATTCAAAAGGCGGCGTTTGCCGTCGCCTGCAAAGCGGCTGAGACGACGCGCGGCATGACGCCGCCGCGAAGCTCATGCCATGACTTGCACTGGCAATCGCAACAGCCGCGCGTGGTGCTGATCCAAGGCTGCATCACGCAAGCGCAGCAGCCTCATTCCGGCGTAAGTTATTACGGCCTGCCGATGCGCGAATCGTTGCCGACCGCGCTCCATCCCAATGAGTTGCTCGACGGCGCAGTGACGATGAACACGACTCGCGGTATCGGTTACTATCCGACGACATGGGACTGGCAGAATCATCCGCTGGCGTTACGACTTTATCGCGCTCAGGCTGCGGGTGAGCTGGCGTTCGCCGGGGTGATTCTCGAACGGATATCCTACGAAACTCATCACGCCAAAGAAGTCGTGGCGCACAACACGGCGCAACTGGCGAAAAGTTTAGGCGCCGAAGCGGTGCTGCTGACATGGCTCGGCTCGGGCAACGCGTTTGTCGAGATGATGCTGACGATTCGCGCCTGCGAGCGCTTGGGCATCAAAACCGTTCTAGTCACCTACGAGTACGGCGGCAAAGACGGCGTCGATTCGCCACTGCTGTTTTATGATACGGCGGCCGATGCGGTTATCAGCACCGGCAGCCGCGACCGCTGGATCGACTTGCCCGCGGCGGAAAAAGTTATCGGGCCGTACCAAGACATTCGTGTCTTAACTTATCCCGGCGCGCCGACGACGCCAGCGGCGCATGCTTTGACCCTCGACGCCCGCGATATGATCATCGGCGGCGTCGACAATTGGGGCGGCGATAAGTGGGCGTGCGAGTTGTATTAGCTAAATCGGAGGACGAGTGGCGGAGAAAGCGAAGCAAATCATTCCCATCGGCGGCGGCGGATTTTACCGCGATGCAGAAAATTTAGAATTGGAGAAGTACGTCATCCGGCAAAGCGGTGCGCAGCATGCGCGGGTCTGTTTCATTCCGACGGCGAGCGGCGAGCCGGATCATTATGTCGCGAGTTTTTATTCGGCATTCCTGAAACTCGGCTGCCAACCTTCGGTGCTGACGTTTTTCAAACGGACGCCGGACTTGCGCTCGTTCTTGCTCAATCAAGATGTCATCTATGTCGGCGGCGGCAACACCAAGAGCTTGATCGCCGTATGGCGCGATTGGGGTGTGATAGAAATTCTCCGGGAAGCATGGGAATCCGGCATCGTTTTGACTGGCGTCAGTGCTGGGGCGATCTGTTGGTTCGAGCAAGGGCTGACCGACTCGTTTTCCGACGGGCTGTGTACGCTCGATTGTATGGGCTTTCTCCCCGGCAGCTGCTGTCCCCATTTCGACGGCGAAGCGCAGCGCCGGCCGGCGTTTCACAAACTGCTCGCCGCCGGTGACATCGCCGCCGGCGTCGCCATCGAAGACTGGACCGGCGTGCATTACATCGGCGGCGAAATTCACAAAGTCATCGCCTCCAAGCGCGGTGCCCGCGCTTACAGCATGCGCGTCGCTCATGGTTCGGTGCAGGAAGTGGCGCTGCCGGTGGAATACCTGGCGTAACGATTCAATTTTTCGAACCAGAGCAGAGTCATTTCGTCGGGCTTTTACCGTCGCGCAGGGCCACCTGGCCCTTGCGCGATGCGTCGATGGATCCGCCGATAATTCTTGCCGCTTCTTGGGGCGCGTGAAAGCCGGTGGAGTTTTCCGCTTCGACGAAGTCCAAGAAAAACTGCGCGCGCCGTTGGAAGCCGCGCGCTGGATCGAGTTGGCCGTCGTCTTTTCCGTTGGCCTTGGCGCGTTTCAAATCGCCGATCAGCTCGATCAGCGCGTCCATGGCCAGATTGCGCAAGCGCTGGGTGCGTTCCTGAATGGTCTCGACCCGCGCTTTTAATTCGGCTTCGGGAATCTTGTGGCAGGTCTGGCAGGCGCGGTTGATGTTGAGCAGCGGACTGCGCACATGGTGGTCGCTCATCTTCTGCGCGCCCTCGCGTTTGTAGGGCATATGGCAGTCGGCACAGCCGACGCCGGAGCGGGCGTGAATCCCCTGGCTCCATAGTTCGAACTCGGGATGTTGCGCCTTGAGCACCGGCGCGCCGGACTCGGCGTGGGTCCAGTCTTTGAATTTTTGCTCGTCGTAGTAGGCGAGGATTTCCTCCACCTTCAAACCTTTGGCCCAGGGATAGACCAAGCGTTTCTCCGGCCCTTTGAAATAATATTCCACATGGCACTGGCCGCAGACGTAGGAACGCATCTCCTGGCGCGTCGCCATGGCATTGACGTCGTAGTCTTTGACGCCTTGGCTGGCTTTGAGTGCGCGCATACCTTCGATGAAGCCCGGCCGGGTGATGCGCAGCTGCATGGTGTCTGGCGCGTGGCAATCGATGCAGGCCACCGGGTGGGTGACTAGCTTGCGCGCTTCGGCAAAGGGCAGCTGATTCATCTTCTCGAAACCCTTGATCAGATCGCCGCCGCCGGCTTTGCGATAGGGAACATAGATGGACGCGTGGCAGTGCAGGCAGGTGCCCGGCTGTTTCACCGCGATCTGGCGCTCGGTGTAGGTCTGGTCGTCGAGCATGTAGGCGTGGCGCGCTCTTCGCGAAAATCCTTGGCGAAGGCGTAGCCGGCCCACATGACTTTCAAGCGCGTGTCATCTTCGACCTTCGATTGGGCCACCACCGAGCGCGGATCTGTTTGGCTCGGCGTTCGCGGTATCGCTTCGCTGCCGCCGAAGCGGGTGCGCACCTGGTCGACGGTGCGCCGGTAGCCGTCGTACTGGAGCGGGAAGTTTTTACCCCAGATCGCCGGATCGTCGATCTCGTCGTTGAGCTCGACCACCCGGTAGAAAGGATTTTTGCCTTCCTGTTTTCGTTCGAAGACGTTGATGAGCAAACCGACGGCGACGACGGCCAGGAGCGCCGCGCCGAGGGCGACGCCGACGATCAGTTTGGCGCGGCGGGATTTAGTTTCTCGTGAGTCGTATGTTTCGGCCATTTTTACGCTCCCATGCTATGGATGTCCGACGGAACCATGGCAGCGAATGCATTGCATCGCCTGGCCGCCAGGATGACTGGTGTCGATGGCTTCGGTGATCGCTGCATGGCAGCCGCGGCAGCGGCTCTCGGTGATGGCGCGGTTGCTCGCCTTGATGGCGATCGGTTCGTGGAACCAGCCGGTGGTGAACGCCCAGGAGTGGCGCGCGCCGTTCGCCGATTTGTTCAAATACTTGCTGACAAAACCTTTGGGCGTGTGGCAGTCGTTGCACACCGCGGCGTGGCGATGGCTCGAGCGCATCCAGCCGTCATACTGTTCACGCATGATATGGCAGTTGGCGCAGGCGGCCGGATCGTCGGTCAAGTAGGACGCGCCCTTGGCGTAGACGAAGGTAAAACCGCTGATGCCGACGGCCAGGCCGATGGCGAGGGCCATGAGGATCAGTAAAAATTCTTGATATCGCAAGCCGGCTTCTCTCCGTATGCATTATCTCATAGATCGTAGATCCTGCCCCTGGGCGACGGCGCTGACATTGCCGACGATAGCGCCATCGTTCATCACCGGCAAGCGTTTGATCGCGTGGGTGGTCAACGGCCGGGCGATCTCTTCCACGGCGGTATCTTCGCTGAATTTTGTTTCACCATGACGCAATGATTCGTTGCGATTCTTGTGCCGAACACTTTTTTTCCATTGCGGGGCTAACCCAGCGCGTCGAATCGGAGTATTCGCACAACTGCGAATTCTCCCGGTCACGATTCCTGATGTTGGGAAGAATTTCATCGATATATGTTCTTAGTCGCTGAGGTTTCAGGTAGTTCTCGGTGGCACGGTCATTGCGCTGACACCGGGTGAAGGCAAAAGTAGAAAGTAAAAGAGGAGGGAGAGGTTATGAGCACTGATAGAATTGCGATTGAGGAACCGCCCATCGCCAAGCTGCTGTTTAGCGACGCGCGTTTTGGTTGGTTATGGCTGCCGGTGCGGTTGTACTTGGGCTACATGTGGTTCGAGGCCGGCTGGCATAAGTTTATCGATCCTAAATGGATCGGCAGCGGTGAAGCGTTGCTCGATTACTGGAAGCGCGGCCTCAAGATGACGCCCAAACCGGCGATCACCTACGACTGGTACCGTAGCTTCATCGAATATCTGGTTAGCGCCGAAGCCCATACATGGTTTTCCAAGATCATCATCTTCGGCGAACTCGCCATTGCGATGGCGCTGATTCTCGGCGCCTTCGTCGGAGTCGCCGCTTTCTTCGGCGGTATGATGAACTGGAGCTTTATCATGGCCGGTTCGGCGTCGACCAACGGCATGCTGTTCGCGATCGCGACTTGGTTGGTTCTGGCATGGCGCAACGCCGGCTGGATCGGTCTCGACCGCTGGCTGCTGCCGACGGTGGGCACGCCGTGGAAACCGGGCCATGTCTTCCGTCCCATGCGTACAGTGAAAGTGAGCTAAGCAAAAATCCCATGGGCGGGAGCGGCTTCCCGCCCACAACCGAAAAAAAAGGAGCAGGGTCATGGAAGAGCTATCTGATTTCAACGCGATGTTCGATCTGTTGAAGGCTCCCGAAGGGATTTCGCCCATTGAGCGGTTGCTCAATGAGTTCGAAGCCCACGAGGCGCAGGAGGAAAAGTCGCTGGAATACTATCGCAAGGTTATGGGCGAAATGCCCAATCCGATGACCCGCTTCCTGCTTCAGATGATCGTCTCCGATGAAGAGAAGCACCGCGCGGTGATCCACGCCATGGCGGCAACACTCAAGGGCAGCCTCACTTGGAGCAAACCCGCCGGCAGTTTGGAAGGTAGTCTGGCGACCAAGAACGGCAAGCTGAGCGAGGCGACAGAAGAATTCATCCGGATTGAAAAGGAAGGGATCAAAGACTACAAGAAACTCGTGGAGGCGAGCAGCGGCTATTATCACGGTCTGTTCAAAGTCTTGATCGATTCGATGATTCGCGATTCCGAAAAGCATGTTGAATTGCTCGAATTTCTGAGAGGGAGTCTAAGCGCCACATGAATAGCGAGGAGCGGTTCGATCCGCTGTTGAGCTTCGCGGCGATCGAACGGCTGGTTTCGAAGATCTATTTTCGCTTCTCGCATCTCTTTCTTGCCCAACCGGAGCTGCGCGATTTCTGGTGGGAGATGGCCAAGGAAGAAGAGCAGCATGCCTGTATTCTCCAGGCTTGCCGCGCGGTGATCGTGAATTTCGCCGACGAGCCGCTTGACCCAACGATCAACCGCGACAAGGCGCAGCAACTCAGCCTGCGGCTCAATGCTTATCTTGCTCAAGGTACGGCTAGGTTGACGATCGATGAAGCCTTCCGCACCGCGGTGGAAATCGAAAGCTCCGAGATCGATGCGATCTATAGCAAATTGACGCAATTGGGCGGAGAAGCGGTCGCCAAGACCATGGAAAATCTCGGCGTGCCGGCGAGCGTGCAACGGCAAAAGCTCAAAGCGGCGCTTAGGCGATTCTGTTCCAGCCCAGAGCTGTTGTCCGCGGCGGAAAGACTGTGAGCCGCTGGCGAACTGGCGCGTGAGTGTTAAGCCAATCTTGATCCATGGAATTTCATCTCGACAACATCATCGGCAAGAGCAAGGCGCTGCGCGACGTGCTCAATCTAGTCAAGAAAGTCGCCAACACCCAGGCCACGGTGCTGATCACCGGCGCCAGTGGCACCGGCAAGGAGCTGATCGCTTTGGCGCTGCATGCGCTGAGCGACCGCAAGGACAAACTGTTTTTACCGGTGAACTGCGGCGCGTTGCCCGAGACGTTGCTGGAGAGCTTATTGTTCGGCCATATCAAGGGATCGTTCACCGGTGCTTTCGCCAATCAAGAAGGGTTATTGGAGAAAGCCAAAGGCGGAACGATCTTTCTCGACGAGATCGGTGAGGTGGCGCAGCATCTGCAAGTTAAGCTGTTGCGCGCCCTTGAGGCCAAAGAGATTCTGCCCATCGGCACGACCACGCCGCGCCGTATCGACGTGCGCGTGTTGGCTGCGACCAATCGTAACTTGACTGAAGAAATGGCGGCGGGCCGTTTCCGCGAAGATTTATTTTACCGGTTGAACGTGATGAATATCCACATTCCGCCGCTGAAGGATCGCCCCGAGGACATTCCGGCGCTGATCGATTATTTTATCCAGCGCCACAACCCGGAGTTGAAGCGCCACTTTCTGGGCATCGATGCGGATGCCGTCCAGCTGCTCATGTCGCTGCCTTGGAAAGGCAACGTGCGCGAGCTCGACAACGTCATCGAGCATACGATGATCCTCGCCGAAGGCGAGCGCATCGCTCTGAAGGACTTGCCGGCCGCGGTGGTGGCGAGCGCCGCCGGACATCCGGTATTTACCCTCAAGTTGAATGAGGCGCTTAGCCAGTTTGAAAAGCAGCACATCGCCCGCGTGCTCAAGCAAACCAACCAGGATCGCAAGGAAGCCGCCAAGCTGCTGGACATCAGCCTCTCCACGCTCTACCGCAAGATCGAAGAACTCGGCATCGAGTGAGATCTGCATCTAAGCAGCGTTCCTTCCCATTTCTTAGCCGTCGTTCCAAGTCGTGTGCGGCAGCCTGACTGCTTCTCAATGTCGCGACAACCAACAAGACAATTTCTCAATTATAAAAAACTTCGGTGCTTTTCCTCAATGGGATCGCGTTGACGCCGTGGCATGCTAGTTGCGCCATTCACTAGTCGAGAGGCTAGAGAAAGGAGAACGATATGTACAGCAAGATCCTGATACCGCTGGATGGTTCGAAGACCGCGGAAAAGGTATTGCCATTGGCGCGCAGCTTGGCGGCGACGTTGAAGCTGCCCGTCGAATTATTGGCAGTCGTCGATATCACCGCAGCGACCGCGCATATCGCGGCGGACAAGGCGCGCTATCTCGACCGGATTATCACCGAGGGGGAAAACGCCAGCCGCGAGCACTTGGCGGAAGTCGCCGCGACCTTTCCCGGCCTTGCCGTCAGTTGCCGGGTCGAGCGCGGCCGGCCAGCCGATGTGATCATCGAGCGCGCCGAGGCGAAGAAAGGCACGCTCATCGCCATGGCGACCCATGGCCGCTCGGGGATCAACCGCTGGATGATGGGCAGCGTGGCGGAGAAAGTGCTACGCGGCACTAGCGCACCGTTGTTTCTCGTGCGCGCCGGCGAGTCTGAAAGCGCTTGTGCCCCGGCGATCAAAACCATCGTTGTGCCGCTCGATGGTTCGGAGCTGGCTGAGACGGTTTTGCCGATGGTCTGCGAAGTTGCCAAGACCCTCGATCTCGACGTCGTGTTGTGCCGCGCCTATGAATTGGCCGCCACTGCCTACTATGGCAGCGAGGATTATTTGCCTAACTACGGCGAAATGCTGCGCGACTTGAAGGCAAACCTCGAAGACTACCTGATCAAGACAGCCGATGGCTTGAAAGCCACCGGGCTAACCCGAGTGAACTGGGTGGCGCTGGAAGGTGCCGGCGCCGAGGAAATCGTCCGCTACGCCAACAAGCGTCCTGACGCCCTGGTGGCGATGTGTACCCATGGCAGGTCTGGCTTGAGCCGCTGGGCGCTGGGCAGCGTGACCGAGAAGGTCGTGCGCCATGCGGAGGAACCGGTGCTGGTGTTGCACGGGGCTTGAGGCTTTGACGATTGGAAAATACGGAGGTGGTTATGAACCAGATCAAAAAAATTCTTGCTCCCACGGATTATTCGGAATTGTCCTGTGTTGGGCTGCGTCACGCGTTTGAAACTGCATACGAAACCGGCGCGGAACTGATGCTCTTGCATGTCATTGACGTGAGCAAGGACTGGTTCGGCAAGCATGAAAATCTTGGGCCGGCGCGCACCTTGATGGCCGAGCAGACGACGTTCTTAGACAAGTTTCTCAGGGAAAAGTTCGCCGATTTCATGAACCTGGTCGAGGTCCGGCAGAAGGTCGAATTCGGTGGCGCCGCTGTCAATATCGCAGATCTCGCCGAACGGGAAGGGGTCGACGTGATCATGATGGCGACCCATGGCCGCACTGGCCTCGATCATATGTTGCTCGGCAGCGTGACGGAAAAAGTAATCGCCCACGCGAGTTGCCCAGTGTTGGCGATCCCGGCGAATAAAGCTGATGGGCCGGTGCAGAGGGCGGCTTAGCGCCTCGCTTAGAATTCGCGTCGAACGCGAAAGCTCTCCTCGCCGAGGCCGTCGAGCAATCTTTGGATATGTTCGGCGCCGCTGGTTTCGAGAATTATTTCAACCTCGGTCTCGCCGACGGCGATCTGACCGAAGCCACGGCTCTGGTTCACTTGTAAAATGTTTGCGCCGAGATCGGCGATGCGCTGGGTGAGCCGCGCCAGGTTGCCGGGACGGTCGGCGATGACGACGCTGATGCGGCAGAGCCGGCCATCTTGGATCAAGCCTTTTTCGATGATGCGCGCGATCAAGTTCATATCGATGTTGCCGCCGGAGATCACCAGGCCGACGTTTTTGTTTTCGAGAGCAATCTTTTTATTGATCAACGCGGCGAGCGGCACGGCGGCGGCGCCTTCGGCCACGGTCTTTTCGATTTCCAAGAGTAGCAAGACCGCGTTGGCGATCTCGCCTTCGCTGACCGTAACGATCTCGTCGACGAACTCTTTGACCAGCTCGAAGGGCGTTTCGCCGACGCGCCGCACGGCGATGCCGTCGGCGATGGTGGTGGCCGGCGGCACGCGCTCCGGTGCGCCTTTGGCCAAGGCGGTTTTCATCGACGGCACGGTTTCGGCTTGGACGCCGATGATGCGGATTTTCGGATTCAAAGTTTTTAGCACCAAGGCGATGCCGGCGATCAGTCCGCCGCCGCCCACCGGTACGATGACCGCGTCCAAGTCGGGATTCTGCTCGTAGAGTTCGAGGCCGATGGTACCTTGGCCGGCGACGATCCAGGGATCGTTGAACGCCGACACAAAGGTCAACTGCTGTTCTTGGCTCAAGCGCTGGGCTTCGGCGAGGGCGCTGTCGTAGTCGTTGCCGTGGAGAATTCCTTGGGCGCCGTATTGGCGCACGCGGGTAACTTTGATCAGCGGCGCGAACAGCGGCATGACGATGGTCGAGGCGATATTCAAGCGCCGGCTATGAAAGGCCAGCGCCATGCCATGGTTGCCGGCGCTGGCGGCGATCACGCCGCGGCGCGCTTCTTCCGCGCTGAGCGTGAGCAGGCGATTGAGCGCGCCCCGTTCTTTGAAGGAGCCGGTCAATTGGAGATTTTCCAGCTTGCAGAAAACCCGGTTGCCGGTCATGCGGCTCAAGGTTTCCGAGTAGGGCAGCGGCGAAAAATAAATTTGTTCTTTGATGCGTTCGCGCGCTTCTTCGACATCGACGAAGGTGATCATGATCGCCGAGGTTAAGATAAAATGGTTGGCAAGTGCAAGGTGGATCGGGTATGTAAGAAGAGAAAATTCCAAATTCCAGATTCAAAATTACAAAATCCGGATAAGCATCGGCGGCTCTCAACTCAAAACTAAAAACTAAGCACTCAAAACTAATCCCATGGCCGAGAGCAATGAAAATATCAGTGCCGCCGATGTCGCGCGCTACGGTCAGAATTATCTGATCGAGATGGACGGCATCGAGCTTTATCGTTCCCTGGCGGCGGCCGAGAAGAGCGAGCAGCGCGCCGAAATATTTCGCAAGATGGTGCGCGCCGAAGAGCGCCATGCGCAGCGCTGGGTGAGGCTGATTCAAGCCGGCGGCGGCACGGTGCCGGTCTACCGGCGCAGCGCGCGGGTGCGTGTGTTTGGCTGGCTGGCGCGCAACTTCGGCACCGAGCGCGTGGTGCCGCTGATCAGCGCGTTGGAAGCGCGCGATGAGGCGGGCTACCTAAATCAAACCGAGGCCGAAGGATTGCCGGCTCAAGAACGCGCCCATAGCCGGGCGCTGCGCGAAATGGGCGAAGAAGGAGGCACCGCGCATGGTGACATTGTCGGCCGCGAAGGCTGGCACATGGCGTCGCGCGGCGGCAGCCTGCGCGCCGCGGTGTTCGGCATCAACGACGGTTTGGTTTCCAATTTCAGCTTAGTGATGGGTTTTGCCGGCGCGGAGGCGAAGCCGGAATATATTTTACTCGCCGGCGTCGCCGGATTGCTCGCCGGTTCGTTCTCCATGGCCGCCGGCGAATATGTTTCGGTGCGCGCCCAGCGCGAGCTGTTCGAGCAGCAGATCGCCATGGAGCAGCAAGAATTAGAAATGTCGCCCAAGGAAGAGGAAGAAGAGCTGGCGCTGATCTATCAGGCCAAGGGCATTCCCGAGGTCGACGCCCACTTGATGGCGCGCCGGATCATCGCTAACCCGCGCACCGCCATCGACACCCTGGCGCGCGAAGAACTCGGCCTCGATCCTTCGCAGCTGGGTTCGCCATGGGTGGCCGCGGGTAGTTCGTTTGTTGCCTTCATCGTCGGCGCACTGGTACCGGTGCTGCCGTTTCTCGTCACCTCCGGCACCAATGCGTCGGTCGCCAGCGCGATTTTAAGTTGCTTGGCGTTGTTCGCCGTGGGCGCACTGCTATCGATCTTCACCGCTCGCGGGCCGCTGTTTAGCGGCTTTCGCATGCTCGCCATCGGCCTGGTCGCGTCGCTGATCACCTACGGCGTCGGCTGGCTGCTCGGTGTTTCAATTGTCGGTTAATTTCCGATCCGCGCATTAATCAGATTTTGCGACTGCCAGCCGTTGAATCTCCAACCAAAGCGACAGCGCCGTGTAGTAAATCGGATAGGCCAGCGATGCGCCGGTGAGTGCCCGCGGCGCGTCGGGCAAGCGATAAATCAAGTAGATGAGCAACGCACCCCACAGGGCGCCGAGGATGTTGGTTGGTTTTCTGAAGCGCGGGCTACGGCTCGGGTAAATATAGCGCAGCGGCACGAAGACTAAGATTGCCAAGACGATGAGCGTGAAGGCGTTGACCCACAGCGGCGTTTGGAGCGCGTAGAAATAAAAGACGACGATGTTCCAGTAGGACGGGAAGCCGAGAAAAAAATAATCGGCGGTTTTGGCGTCCCGTTGGCAGAAGCCGTAGGCGCTGGCGAGCAAGGGCAGGGCGGAGAGGTAAAGCGCGTCCTGGGGTGGAAGCAGATTGGCTCGCGCTAAAAACAGGCAGGGCACGATGACGTAATTAAAATAGTCGACGATCTCGTCGAGCAATGCGCCGTCGAACCAGGGCAGGATTTCTTTGACGCGGGCATAGCGCGCCAGTGTGCCATCGGTGGCATCGATGACGACGGCGCCGGCCATCAAAAAGAACGCGGCGCGAAAGTCCGCCTGTTCGATGGCGAGGATAGTGCAGAAACCGATCACCGCGCCGAGTGCGGTGTAGAGATGGACGAGCCAGGCGAAAATGAACTGGATGAGACTGGGGCTCATCCTTGAGACTAACTGGCGGAAGCGGCGAAGCTGGGTCGGGCCTTGAGCCGGGCGATCCAGGCGACGGTTTTGGGATATTTGGCGGCGTCCACCGGAATGCTGAAGCGATCGAACAATTCGAGATTGGCCATGAAGGCGACGTCGGCCAGGCTGAAGCTGCCGGCGAGGTAGTCTTGGTTTTTCAATTCCTGTTCGAGGCGATCGAGGGCTTTGGTAATCTCGCCCTTGGCGGCGTCGATACGCGTCGCGTCGCGCTCGCCTTCGGGCTTACGCGATTCCTGAATGATGTGAACGAAAAAGCCGTTGAAATGGCTATCGCGAAAGTCCTCCAGCAACCGCGCCCTGGCGCGTCCTTCCGAGTCCCGCGGCATCAACGAAGGATATGGATACTCGTCTTCGAGATATTCATTGATCACCGTCGAGTCATAAACGATGAAGCCCTCGTCATCGAGGGCCGGAATCTGACCGAAGGGGTGAATCTTCAAATAGTCCGAATTCTTTTGTTCTCGTTTGGTTAGGTCAATGTTGATGCGCTCGAACTCCAGCCCTTTCTCCAGCAGAGCAATGCGAACCTTGCGCGAATTGGTCGAGGGCGGAAACGTATAGAGCTTGATCATCGACAACTAACCTCCTTAAAGGCCATAAAACTAAGGAGGATTGTAACATAAGGATTTTTGAGCTGCGAGCTTTTTCTCAAAATCTGCGCAAAAAAGCGGCCAGAAGAGTTGTCCGCCATGCGGCGCGTGCTTTTCGCAGTTCAGCTAGCCGCGTTCGCGTAAAATAGCCTTCAACGTCAATGTGCTTTCCCCCCGCAGCACCACGATGGCGACCTCATCGTCAGGTTTTTGATTGCGTAACGCGGCGGTTAAGTCCTCAATATTTTGAATTTTCGCTTCGGCGAGCTTGACGATAACGTCGCCCTCGCGCAGACCGGCGCGGGCCGCCGGGCTATCGCTGGCCACTCCCGCCAGCCGGAGACCCGCGCTGTTGGCGCCGTAATCCGGCATGGTGCCGAGGTAGACGCTGATGCCACGTCGGTCGTCGCCGCGCTCCGACGGCGGACGGGAAGGCAGGCTGACAAAGCGCATGGGCTCCTTGGCGTTGGCAACGCTGAGCGTTGTGGCCAACGCTAGATCGCCGACCCGCGCCATGCCGTCGATATCGATTTTCTCCCAAGTGTCGCTCGGCCGGTGATAGTCTGGGTGCACGCCGGTGGTGAAATGGAGCACGGCGATTTTCTTGTTGTAAAAAGACATGTGATCGCTGCGGCCGACATCGTCGCTCTCGCCGATGGCAAAACCCAAGGTACGGCCGGCGCCGGTGACGATCTCGGAAAGTTTTTCACCCGAGCGGGCGCCGGAAACGGTCAGCCGATTGTCGCGCAGTCGGCCGACCATATCGAGATTGATCATCGCCTTGATCGCGCCGATGGCGGGGAAGCGCTCGACGAAGTGGCGCGAGCCGTAAAGGCCGAGCTCCTCGGCGCTGAAGGCGGCGAAGTAAATAGTCCGCGCCGGCCGCACCGGCAGTTGACTCAACCGGCGCGCAAGATCGAGGAGCAGGGCGGTGCCCGAAGCGTTGTCGTCGGCGCCGTGATGAATCTCGCCGGCGGCGCCGGCGTTGCGCGCGCCGAACTCGCCCGTGCCCAGATGATCGTAATGGGCGCCGATGACGATGACTTGATCTTTCAATTCGTCGTCAGCGCCGGGCAGGAAGCCAACGACATTATCCGCGCGCGCCCGATTCTCTTGCAGTGTTACTTGTAGCTGTATGGTGCTGTCGGCAATCGGCTGCGATGCCGGTTTTTCTTCCCGGTCGATTTTTTCCTTGAGCGCGGCGAGCGAGACGCCGCGCCGTTCGAGCCACGCTTCGATTACGTGGCGTTTGATCTGCGCCGCGACCAAACTGCCGCCGCCGCGCGCCAGGCTGCCGAGGGTCGTGATCAGTTCGGTTTTGTCTTCGCCGCGTTGATTGAGATCGACAAGGATCAAACCCGCGGCGCCATGGTCGCGGGCGTTGTTGGCCTTGGTGCGTAGCGCCGAGTGGTTGGAATAATCAGGGGCGTTGCGAAACGGACTCTTGGCGCTTTTCGGTGGCGGCTCGTAGCGCAGCACTAAGACGATTTTGTTTTTGACGTCGAGCCCGGCGTAGTCGTCGTAACCGGACTCTTTGTCGGTGATGCCGTAGCCGGCGAAGACCATTTCCGCCACGACTTTGTCGGATGTCGAAAAGCTCAGCGGCGTCCAGTCTTCATTGCGCGCTAGCGGTGCTCGATCGTCGAGCGCGAGCAGCGTCGGCTCTTTGATCGTGACGCCGACGGCGACTTCAAAATTTTGCCGATAGCCGTCGGCGTCGCCGGCCGGCTTGAGACCGAGCTTGGCGAATTGCTCGGCGATATAAGCGCTGGCGAGATCGATTCCCGCCGTGCCGACGCCGCGCCCGGCGAATTCGTTGGACGCCAATTGTTTGACGTGGCGCAGCAGTGCGTCATCGGCGCTCGGCGCCGCGAGCTGTTGGCTCCAAGCCGACAGAGCGATGAGAATCGCACCACCGAGCGTTAGGCTGGCTAGGCGCAGTTTGAATTTAGCTTTGTCCTGGCGGATATCATTCATAACGAACACCGAGGTTAGCATGTTTCGCTAAGTCGATTGAAGGCGACCGGTCACTTTTGCGGCGGCCCAGGGGAAATGTTATAAACGGTGGCAGATCATCACAGGAGGAGAACTTGCCATGGCAAAATCGGTTGTTGTTTATACCCAACCTGGCTGAGGCCCTTGTCACAAAGAGGTAGAGTTTCTATCTCAAAAGGGTGTCGAGTTTGTCGAGAAAAATGTTCGCGCCGATAAGGCGGCGATGAAGGAGCTAATCGATCAAGGTTTTCAGAGCACGCCGGTGACCATTATCGATGGCCAGTCGGTGGTCGGTTTCGATCAACTGAAAATTTTAGAGCTGTTGGGATTATAGGGAGATCGCTATGATTCGCCAATGCGACTTTGAATCCGGTGCGAAAATCAGCCGGCGCGCTTTCGTTGCAAAAGCTGCGCTTGTCGGTTTGCTCTTGCTCGGCTTGGCGCCGTCGCCGGCAGCGGCGCGCACCTGTCCGAAGCTGATCAAAGAAGGGCGCGACCTGCTCGCCAAAAGCAAACTCGTCAAAGCGGACAAAGACAAGGCGAAAGCGCTGGTCGACCAATCGGAAAGACTTCACGACGGCGGCGACCACGGCGAGTCGATGAAAAAGATCAAAGAAGCGCTGGCGCTGTTGAAGAAAAAATAGCTAGCGATTTTTATTTATCAACGTTGTTTTGGGGCGGGTGTCATACCCGCCCCTTTTTTTTGTTTTGACTAAATCTCGTCATGGCGAAACCCGTAGGATGTGGTGAGTACACCAACCGCATCGGTTGAAACGGGCACGGCACGCCTTGCCCCTACAAGAATTATTTGATTTGGCCTTTCCAACCTGAAGAGCTGAGCATTTTTGACGTCACAGATTTGGCTTCGTCGGACGCGAGATAGACAAACACATCGGTGACCGATTCCGGTTTGCTGCCGCTGTAGCCGGTCAACTTGGTCGCGACGTAGCCGGGCTCCACTGAATTGACGCGGATGTTGGCGGAGCGCACTTCCGCTGCGAGTGTCTGCGTGAATCCTTCCAAGCCCCACTTGGAGGTCGCGTAGGCGAGGAAGTTGGCGTAGGCGCCGCGGCCGATCATCGACGAAACGTTGATGATCGAACCGGATTTTTGCTTGAGCATGATCGGCAGCACCGCTTGGGTGATCAGAAACGGCCCGCGCAAATTGACCGCCATGGTGTAGTCCCATTTCTTGACGTCGAGTTCGATCGTCGGCGTCGGCCGAGTCATGATCCCGGCGTTATTGACGAGAATATCGATGCGGCCATATTTTTGCTGCACCTTGGCGATTAATTCTTTAACCGGTTCTTCGAGTGCGACGTCGCATGGCCAACCTTCGGCTTCGCTATTCATCGCGCGCAGTTCCCTGACCGTCTGATCGAGCTCGCTGGCGGTGCGCGCGCACAGCGCGAGCTTGGCGCCTTCGCGGGCGTAGTGAATGGCGATGGCTTTGCCGATGCCGCGGCCGCCACCCGTGATCAGAGCGACTTTGTCTTTGAGTTTCATGCAAGTTTCCTTTTCCGCTTCGTGTTTAAGTCTCGCGGCATCTTAACTTGATTCCCCGTGCTAAACCAAGATTAGGCTTGAGGCTTGAGGCGCGAGGCGGTAGTAAGAACAACGCGGAGGAAAAAAATGTGGATGTGCTGAGCATCACTGGATACAACCGGCGGCCGCCGCATCTGGTGGCGGAGTACAAAGGGTTCTTCGCCAAAGAAAATCTCGAAGTAAGATTTCACGAAACCACTTACGCGCCGGATCATAATAAAGGCATGGCGGAGGGACGTTGGGATTTTACTCTCAGCAGCGCCGACACGATGATCGCGCGCACGACCACCGACGGCGTCGACTACATGCTGTTCATGCAAGCCGAAGAAGGACTGAGCGCCTATTTGATCGGCCAGCCGGGATTCGATTCCCTTGACAAGCTGCGTGGCAAATTACTCGCCGGCGATCCGGGCGATTCCAATTTGGATTTGATCCGCAAAATAATTCTCCGTACCCGCGGCATCGACGACAGCGAGTACGACATTGAAATCATCGGCAGCTCGCCGGTGCGCTTGCAGGCGTTCCTCGATCGCCGGGTGGTGGCGGCGATGTTAACGCTGCCGGCGTCGGACAAAGTTTTGGCGGCGGGCGGCATTCTCCTCGCCAGCGGCGACGATTACGTGCCGGGTTGGCCGCTCACTTGCGGCTGGACGCTGCGGCCTTGGTTGTTGGAGCACCGTGAGTTGGTCGTGCGCTTCATCCGCGCTTGGGCGGCGGCCACCGATTGGTTGCTGATGCCGGAACATCGCGAAGAAACTTTGCAACTGTCGATGGACAAGGAAAAGCTCAATCGCGCCGCCGCGGAAATCGCCTATTCGAAAGTAGTTGCACGGGCGCGCATCAATCCGGCGGCGCTCCAGACGGTGATCGAACTGAGAAAAGAGATGGGCGCGTATAAGCCGCCGTTCGAGTCGCCGGAAAGATTTTTCGATGATAGCTATTGGCGCGCGGCGACGGGCGCTAAATAACAAAAAAGACGATTCGGAAGGATTAACCGCAAAGAACGCAAAGGTCACAAAGTAGGGGCGCGATTCATCGCGCCCTCGGATCGAAGACACGGATTAGCTAACCGCAAAAAGCGCAAAGGGCGCAAAAAAGAATTGGGATTCGTAGGGGCGGGTTTGAAACCCGCCCTCAAGATTACGCGAACAGGGCGCGCAGGATCATGCTGACGATGCTCATGACGATGGCACCAAAGAAGGCGGACCAGAAGCTGGCGACGTAAAAACCGGGGACTAGAAACGCCGCGAGTTGCAGCATCAGAGCGTTGATGATCAGGAGAAACAAACCGAGGGACAGGATCGAAATCGGGAAGGTGATTATTTTCAAAATGAAACCGATAGTGGCGTTGACTAAGCCGATGACGATGGGCGCGATCAACGCCGGGCCGAGGCCGCGCAACGCGATGCCGGGAAAAAGATAGGCGACGATCGCCAAGCTGGCGGCGCTGATGGCCCAATGAATGATCAAGTTGCGCATGGTTTTTTCTAACAGAGGCGCGCAGAATTCACAATTGAACTGTAGTTGGCCCTTGTCAGCAGCCGGACAGAATGTAAAATAGGCAAGTTCGATATTCAATTCGACATTCAAAAGGAGGCATGATTGCCATGTCAAAGCAGGAACTCGAAACGATCGCTCAAGCGATGGTGGCCAAGGGCAAAGGGATTCTCGCCGCCGACGAGAGCATGGGCACGATCAAACGGCGCTTCGATAGCATCAAGATCGAATCCAACGAGAACAACCGGCGCGGTTATCGCGAGATGCTGTTCGGCACCAAAGGACTCGAAGAAGCGATCAGCGGCGTGATTCTTTTCGACGAAACTTTACGTACCGAGGCGAGCGACGGCACGCAGTTCTCACAGCTGCTGAGCAAAAAAGGCATCATGCCGGGCATCAAGGTCGACAAAGGGCCGGTGAATATTCCCGGCTTTCCCGGTGAAACCGTCACCGAGGGGTTGGACGGCCTGCGCGCAAGGGTGAAAGAGTACAAAGACCTCGGCGCCAAGTTCGCCAAGTGGCGCGCCGTGATCACCATCGGCGACGGCATTCCGACTTATAATTGCCTGGTGCAAAACGCCCACGCGTTGGCGCGCTACGCGACACTGTGCCAGGAAGGCGGCATCGTGCCGATCGTCGAACCGGAAGTGTTGCTCGATGGCAATCATACGATTGAACGATGCGAGGAAGTTACTCAAGAGACCTTGCGCCTCACCTTCTCGACGCTGTTGGAACAGCGCGTTCATCTCGAAGGCATGATTCTCAAACCGAGCATGGTCGTGTCTGGCAAAGACAATGCGCGCCAAGCCGGCGTCGATGAAGTCGCCGAGCGGACGATCCGCTGCTTGAAGCGCACCGTGCCCGGCGCCGTGCCTGGAATCGCGTTTCTCTCCGGCGGCCAGAGCGCGGTGAGCGCGACTGAACATTTAAATGCCATGAACAAAATTGGCCCTCATCCTTGGCAAGTGAGTTTTTCCTACGCCCGCGCGCTGCAAGACCCGGCGCTCAAGGCCTGGAAGGGCGAAGCCGGCAACGTCGCGGCGGCGCAGAAAATTTTTTACCACCGCGCCAAGATGAACAGCGCCGCGCGCACCGGCAGCTACACCAAGAAGATGGAAGACGCGGCGTAGCCTGCACCCATTTAGCTCTCCAGCACATTCATTCCGTAAAACTCGCCGGTGCCAATGAGCTTTTTCTCTGGAGCTTGTGGCACCGGCTTGTCTTTGATATGGGAGTCCGGGCTAGTCGGACTACCATTCTATGAGAATTATCGATCCCCAAGCGTCGGGCCGGAGGTGGCTGGTATGGGCTACGGCAAGTGTCATCACGCTGTCGGCCATTTATGGCATATTGATCCTGCGCCATTGGTGCGATAACAGCCACCGTATCGTCACGTTAATGGGCGAGATCGAAGGGCAGGCCAACCGCTTGAGCGCCATCGAGTGGGAAGCGATGTCGCGCAAGAGTTTGACACAAGAGCTGAAGCATTCCCGTCAGCAAGTGAGTAGTCAACTCGTTCGTGACTTCAATGAATTGCGGCAGCATGTCGAGGACGAGAGCTTCTGGGAGATCCGGCGCGTCTACAGCGCATATGTCCAGGCCACTGACGAAGAGTTTCACTTGCTAGAGTCGGCGCGCTTTGCCGAAGCGCTCAAGGTCGACGACGACAAAGTCGACACCGCTTACGCCGAGCTCATCGATCTGATCAGCCGGGCGCGGCTGCGCTACACCGCCGCGGCGCGTTGGACGATGCTCGCCGTCGATATCGGCTCGTCATTGTTGTTAGTCTTGGCGGCGATTTCCATCGGCGTGTTGTTCAGCCGTTATGAACGGCTCCAGCGCGGCCGGCAGGTGCTCTTGGCGGAGCAAAAGGCGCTGCGCCGCAGCGAGCAGCGTTTTCGTTCGCTGGTGCACAACACCTCGGACATCATCGCGGTTCTCGACCCGCTGCCGCCGACGATTACCTTCGTCAGCGATTCGATCCGACGAATCCTTGGCCATCGGCCCGAGGATTTGATCGGCAGCGATATTTTCACCTATGTCCATCCCAACGACGCGGCGGTGATGCAACGGTTTATCGCTAGCTGTGCGTATAACGTCGGTGCCACGTACGTTGCTGAAGTGCGCATTCGCCACCACAACGGCGACTGGAGCGTGGTCGAGGCGTTTGGCGACAATCGCATGAACGACAGCGCGGTGCGCGGTATCGTCGTCAACTTCCGCGATGTTTCGGAGCGCAAACGCATCGAGGAAGATCCCGATCAACAGCAAATCGAACTCGAATTGTCGGAGCGAAAACTGCACTAAGCCCGACGACGAATTCTCGTCGCCACGCTGACTGAATCGGCTCCGCCACTCTTACTTCGACGACCCTACGATGCGGTTTAAGGCGAAGCGAACTTTCACAGCGTCGTTAACCTTCACAGACCTCAACGCCAGATCATCCGTGGTGCCGCAATTGTTCTATTCACCGTCGGTGATTTCCCATGTCGTGGCAACGTCAATATGTCATGTTAACAGCAACGCGATTATGTCAGGGTAGTGCGTTGGGTTGAGGTCGTAAGTTAGAAACCTGGCCATAGCGGAACCCCACCTTGTTGGAGTTGGTTCGATATAGGCCAAGTGTGTGCGT
>SHYW01000020.1 GCA_009692615.1 Deltaproteobacteria bacterium
GTGCGGCCTCAACCACGGTGATCTCGCTGCGATATACTCGTTGAATTATGTCTAGTCGTTTCTCGTCTTTCATTGTCAGGGTTGTCATCCTTCCACCCTGACATAATTACGTTGCCGTTAACCCCTGACATAATCACTTTGCTACAACATAAATTGTGAAATAGATTGACACTGCGTGGGCGATTCTGTTAGCAGAGAGAGCGAATTGAACGCCAGCGCGAGGGGAAGCATGTTGAAGATTAATTCTCGAATTACACTCATCGCCGCCACTTGGCTCTTAACCGTCGCCTTGGCGCGCGGCGCCGAATATCCCACCAAGACGATTCAAATCATCAATCCGTTTCCGCCCGGCGCGGTGACCGATATCGTCGCGCGGCTGTTGGCGCCGAAGATGTCGGCGGCGCTCGGCCAGCAAGTGGTGATCGTCAACAAAGCCGGCGGCGGCGGCGCGGTGGGAATCCAAGCGGCGAAGGATGCCGCGCCCGACGGTTATACGATTTTGGTCACGCCGCCGCCCGTCGCGCTGATTCCGATCATCAATAAAAATTCCGGTTTTACCTTGAAAGACTTCGCGCCGCTGACCTTGGCGACCAGCAGCCCTAATACGACCGTGGTCAAAGCCGATGCGCCGTGGAAAAGTTTCGAAGAGTTTATCGCCGACGCCAAGAAAAATCCTGGGCAGTTTACCTATGGCTCGGCGGGTCCGGGCACGACGCCGCACTTCATCGGCGAGTTGGTGAAATTGAAAACCGGCGTCGACCTGACGCACGTGCCGCTCGGTTCGGAATCGGCGGCGGCCACGGCGGTGCTGGGCGGCCACGTCAACATCGCGTTTCTAACCATAGGCACGACGCGCAGTCATATCGAAGCGGCGACGATGCGCGCGCTGGCGGTGGCGTCCAATAAACGATTGAAAGATTTTCCTAATATTCCGACCACCGTCGAGAAGGGCCATCCGGAACTCAATCTCAAAGTCTGGGTGGGATTTTTCGCGCCGGCCAAAACCCCGCCGGCGGCGCAGAAGCGGCTGGTGGCGGCGATCAACGAAGCGTTGAAAGACGCCGAAGCGGCCGCCAACATCGAAAAAGCCCAAGCTCTGATCGAGAATCTCGGCGCCATCGATTTCGCCAAGTTTCTCGCGGAAGAAGAACGTAAGTGGTCCGAAGTGGCGCGAGTGGCGAAAATCACCCAGTGAAAATTGTCTTCGCGCCGCAAAGTTCGCCGCCATGAAACGCGTTAATCTCGCGGCCGCGATTGGCTTGCTGCTGTTGGCGGGATTCATTCTCTTCGAATCGCGCGTGCTCAGCTTCGGCACGTTCCGCGTGCCCCATACCGGCTTCTATCCGAAAATCATAATCGGGCTGTTGCTGCTGCTGTCGCTCTGCTGTTTAGCCCAATCTTTGCGCGACAAGACCATCGATCGGCCCACGGAGAAAATTCCCACCGAGGGTTGGATTCGTATCGGCGCGACACTGGCGACGCTTTTGGGTTTTGCTTTGGTTCTCGAATGGCTCGGCTTCTTGCTCAGCACATTTTTTCTCATGGTGCTGTTACTGCGCGCCATCGAAGCCCCAAAATGGTCGAAGGTGATTGTCGTTGCATCGGCGACGGCGGCGCTTTCCTACGGCTTGTTTGCATGGCTGCTCGGCGTGCCACTGCCCGTGGGAGTGTTGGGGATTTAGCGTGGACATTTTGCACAACATGGCGGTTGGCTTCGGCGTGGCGCTGACGCCGATGAATTTATTGTTCTGCTTCATCGGCTCGCTGGTGGGAACTCTAGTCGGCGTGCTGCCGGGCCTGGGACCGGTGGGCGCCGTCGCCTTTTTGCTCTCACTGACGTTCAAAATGGAACCGGCCAGCGCGATCATCATGCTCGCGGGCATTTACTACGGTGCCATGTACGGCGGCTCGACAACTTCAATCTTGGTCAACATCCCCGGCGAAACCGCGTCGGTGGTCACCTGTCTTGACGGCTACAAGATGGCGCGTCAGGGCCGGGCTGGCGCGGCCCTGGGCATCTCGGCCTTCGGCTCGTTCATCGCCGGTACCTTCGGCGTCGTCGGTTTGATGTTTTTAGCACCGCTGCTCGGCAGAGCGGCGCTGAGTTTCGGACCGGCGGAATATTTCGCATTGACGCTGGCGGGTTTGACGCTGGTTTCCTATCTGTC
Organism: Deltaproteobacteria bacterium; assembly: GCA_009692615.1. NCBI lineage: Bacteria > Pseudomonadati > Myxococcota > Myxococcia > Deltaproteobacteria bacterium. The sequence goes on from SHYW01000020.1 coordinate 2,169, forward strand.
GCAAGGCTCGATGGTCAAGGCGCTGATCATGGCGGTGCTCGGCCTCCTCGCCGGCACCGTCGGCATGGACCCGATCTCCGGCGAAGAGCGCTTCACTTACGGCACGCTGACGCTGCGCGATGGTTTCGGCTTGGTGCCGGTGGCGATGGGACTGTTCGGCGTCGCGGAAATTTTAGAAAACTTGGTCGATGTTAGCACCCAATCGGTTTACCAGACCAAGATTCAAGGCTTGTTGCCCAACCGTAAAGACTGGCAAGACAGCGCCTGGCCCATCGCGCGGGGCTCGGTGCTGGGCTTTTTTCTCGGCATTCTTCCTGGACCCGGCCCGGTGATCGCTTCGTTCGTTTCCTACGCCATGGAGAAGCGCTTGTCGCGCTATCCGGAAAAATTTGGCACCGGCGTCATCGAAGGGGTCGCCGGTCCCGAGGCGGCGAATAATTCCGCCACCGCGGGCTCGTTCATTCCTTTACTTTCGTTGGGCATTCCCACCAGCGCGATCATGGCGCTGTTCATGGGCGCACTGATGATCCACGGCATTCAACCTGGGCCGTTGTTTATCGCTAAATACCCGGAACTTTTCTGGGGCTTCATCGCCAGCATGTACGTCGGCAACGTCATGCTGCTGGTTCTAAATCTGCCGCTGATCGGCATCTGGGTGAAGCTGTTGAAAACGCCCTACGTGATTTTGTTTCCGTTGATTTTGCTGTTCTGCTTAATCGGTGTTTACAGTTTGAATGCCAACGTCGCCGAGATCATCATCATGCTGGTCTTTGGCGTGTTGGGCTTTGGCCTGCGCCGCGTCGGTTTCGAAGGCGCGCCGTTCATCCTCGCCATGGTGCTCGGGCCGATCATGGAAACTTCGTTGCGCCAGTCGCTGTTGATTTCCCGCGGAAGCTTTATGATCTTTCTCAACCGGCCGATTTGCGCAGTGTTGATTGTTCTCACCGCGGCGTTTTTGATTTGGCCGATGGTGGGAAGGAAAAAAGGCGCGAGGCTTGAGGCTTGAGGCGCGAGTTGAGATCGGAAATTATTTGCCGTATTGCCGATTCATCTCTTCGAAGAAGCCGGTGCTTTCCAATTCGTTGACGTAGCGCGTTTCGATGAAGCCCTCCGGGTTGGTGCCGGCGACTTGTGGGCTGTTGCGCGATAACAAGTAGAGCATCGACTTCGCCACGCTCGCCGTCGGCGTCGGTTTATACATCAGTCTTTCTTTGTACAAGTTGTAGATCGTGGTCAAGACTTCTTGGTCTTGGGTGGCAACGTATTTTTTCAGGACGCTGAAGGCGACGTCCGGTTTGGCTTTGAACAGATAGAGACCTTCGATCCACGCTTTCAAGAATCGCAATGTGATGTCGATGTTTTTCGAAACGTAGGATCGGCGCACGAGAATGCCAGAGCCGGCGATTTCGATGGGCAGTTTGGAGTAGTCGATCAAGGTACGATAGCCCAACTTGTTTGCTGTGAGCGTCTGGATGCCGGCGATGATCGCGCCGTGAATTCTGCCGGTCTGTAAGCCGTTGAGTCTGGCGGCGAGATCGCCCACCGAGATGATCGTGAGTTCTTTTTCCGCGATGCCGTTCAAGCGCAGTCCTTCGCGCAAAAGAATGTCGGTCAGCGATCCCACCGTACTCATGCCCAAAACTTTGCCGCGCAGTTGTTCGACGTTGGTAATACTTTTCTGCACGACGAGCGAATGCTCTAGCTGGTTCATCGGCGAAGCGATTAGCGCGGTGTCGGCGCCGCGTTGAAACGCTTCCAGCGCGGGCATGCCGGAGTGGTTGACGAACTGGACGCTGCCGCCGATCAGCGACATGATGCTGCGCGGGCCGCCGGAGATGTAGACGAGGTTTATGTCGAGGCCGTGCTTTTCGAAAAGCTTGGCTTCCTTGGCGATCCAGGTTTGCGCCATGGAGCCGGAGATGGCGCCGTAGCTGGCGCCGTAGCTGGCGTTGATTTTCTCCGCTGCGTCGGCCGATGCGCCGCCGTTCGATCCCGCGAATAGCAACAAAGCGGCGAGCCAACGATTTGCAATAATTCTTGTCATCGCGATCTCTCCAAATTTGCCGGTTGGATGCGGAAGCGGCGGACCATGGGGAATGCGGCGGCGACCAGGCCGGATTCGAATTGGCCCAACTGCGGTCCGTTGCTGGTGAAGATGCTGTTGATCGACGACATGCGGCCGCGCAGTTCGTCCGGCGTGCTCATTTGGTTGATCGTCGAGCGCAGGATCGAACTGATGGTGTCGCCGGCGCCGGTCAGTGTCAGCATTAGAATCGATAACCAGAAGATTTTGGACTGGGCGAAGAGCGCCGTCGAGGCGCCATAGATCGCGATGCCGATGATGATCCAGCGGCCGGCGCGCCGCACCGGTCCGAGCACGGTCATGCCGACGGCGACGAGCAACGAGCCGATGGCGCGCGACGCATAAAGCAAGCCCAAGCCTTTCGGTCCGACGAACAATATGTCGCGGGCGAAAATCGGAAACTAGCCGCGCGCGTTGCCGAAGAAAGTCGCGCTGAAATCCAACAGCATAAGCGGGAAGATGACGCCGTGGGAGCGGACGAAGCGAAAGCCTTCGTGTAGCGATGCGATCGAAACCGATTTCCAGCCGCCGCCTTCGGGGATTTTCGTGCGGAGAATCCGTAACGCGGTTAGCATGGCGATCCACGAACAAGCATCGACGGCGTAGCACGCGGCGGGACCTGAAAAGGCGAGCAGCACGCCGGCGAGAGAAGGTCCGGCGATGATCGGCACGTAACGTTGGGTGCCTTGCAACGCTAGCGCTTGAGCTAGGTGTTCGCGCGGCACCAGGTTGGGAATCATCGATTGGCGCGACGGTTGTTCGAGCGAAGTGAAGATCGCCAGCAACATGGTCGCGGCGTAAAGCATGTGCGCCGAGACCTGGCCGAAATAGCTGAGCAGCGCCAGCGTCGTCGAGATGCAGAACAGGCCGCTCTGCGTGCACATCATCAACTTGCGCCGATCCATGGCGTCGGCGAGCAAGCCGCCGACCAGCAGCAATAGTATTTGCGGCAGCGCCCGTGCCAGGCCGAGCAGGCCGATCTGCAAGGGCGAGTCGGTCAGCTCGTAGATCTGCCAGGCCATCGCCACCGTGGTGAATTGCGTGCCCATGCTCGACAAAAACGAACCGGTCCAGAAAACGCTGAAGTCACGATGGCGAAAGGGTATGAGATAGTTTCGTTCGGATGTGGCAGTCATTCAATTGGCGCGCGTGTGGTGCGCTCACTTGGCAAAAAAGATTTCCCGGAAATCGGCCATCAGCTTTTTGAATTCCTCTTCAGTGGCGCTCTCCATGAAGACGACGTTAGCGCTGACCTTCTGGGCGTCGTTGATAGCGGGATAGATTCCCGGTGAGAGCACGAACTCGCCGGTTTCGGCGAAAGCTTTTTGACCTTCGGGAGAACAGGCGTAGTCGATGAACAGGCGTGCCGCGTTGTTATGGGCGGCTTTGGTGCCGAGACTCAAATAGCTCGGGTCGGTGAGATATTTGTCGATGGGCGCGTAGGCCACCGGCCCTTTGAACTGGGTGACGGTGTTGATCAGCGCGATGCCGACGTGGGCTTCACCTTTGACGATGGTGTTGGTCACCGGGGTTAGCGATTCGACCAAGCGCGGTTGTTGCTTGGCCAATGCCTTGGCATAGTCGAGCCATTTGTCTTTCTTGAATTGTTTGATGTTCCAGAGAAACTGCGCCGTGGTGGTGTGGCTCGCCGGGTCGGGCATGGCGAGCTTGCCTTGCCATTTGGGATTCAACAAATCATCCAATGATTTCGGCGCCTCGTTGGCTTTGACCAGCTCCGTGTTGTAGATGATGCCAATCGGCAACATGCGCCAGGGTGTCATGATGCCGTCTTTTTCTTTGAACTTGGCGGAAAATTTCTCCGCCGACGGCGGAATATTTTTTGCGAACAGGCCGGCCTTCTTCATGATCAACTGCACGCCGCGGCTCGCTTCGATGACATCGAATCATGGCCGCTCGGCGCGCCATTCATTGAGCGCGCGATCCGCCACGCCGGTGGCCGAGGCGCGCCAGTACTCGACCTTGATGTCGTACTTCTTTTCGAACCCTTTCATGATCACGTCCATCGCCTGGGGCGTCGCGGTGCCGTAAACCACGACGCTGGCTTCTTTCTTCGCCGCCTCGACGTTGACCGGTTGCGCGTGCGCGCTAGAAGGCGCCGGAGTCAAACACTGAACAAGGAATAAAAGTAGAACGGCCGCGTGGCGCTTGACGATCGGTCTCATGAATATTTCCTCGCGAGATGAACTAGACGAATAGGCTCGTCCGTTCATATCGTACGGTCGGTGCAAAGTCTATTCGCTGACGGGCGGCGTTCGCGCGATGTGATTGACCGCGATTACTTCTTGTTCTCGGCCAAGACTTCTTTCAACAAGCTGTAATCCAACACTTGCGTCAGCGGCACGGCGGTTTTGAGTTTGTTTTGCTCGCGGACGAATTCGATATCGGCGCGCACCGCTTCCTCGGCGGTGGTGCCGTCTATGGAATAGTTTTTGACGATCTCGCGCAGCGATGCCTCGGCGGTTTTTTTGTCGAGCTGAAAATCTTCCATGATGTACGCAATGATCTTGTCTTGATTGGCCGGATCGCGCGCGAAGTCTATACCGCGCAGCGCCGCGCGGATGGTCCGTTTGACCTGCGCCGGATTGTTTTTGATGCGCGCGTCGGAGGTGCCCAGGCCGGACAACACCGTGCGCAAGAAATCGGCGGCGTTGCCGAGGCTACGGTAGCCAAGTTCATCGGCTTTCAAGTTAAACGGTATCGAGAGCATCGCCGCCGCCGCCGAACCGGCTTGCAAAGCGGCGAGGGCGTTGGCGGTGCTGCCGGCGCTGATAAACGTCAAATCCTGCTCGCCGTTCATGCCGGCGGCTTTGGCCATGGCGCGGGCGCCCAACGCATCGGTGGCGGCGAGCGCGGTTACCGCGACGGCTTTGTCTTTGAGATCTTGAATGCGTTTGGTTTCGGGCTTGACCATCATGAAGAAGATCGGTTTGTCGAGAGCGAACATCAGCGCTTTCACCGGCAAACCGGCGGCGCCGCCGCGCAGCACGGTGCCGGCGGCGGCGATGTATTCCATCTCGCCGGTAACGACGGCAGTCAGCTGCACGTCCGCTTTGCCGACCGGAAAGCTTGCTTCGAGTCCCTCGCTTTTGAACAGGCCGAATTTTTCCGCCAAATAGAAATTCAAGAACGTCAGACTCTTCGACGGCATGGCGATGCGAATCGGTTCGGCGACAGCGGCAGCGCCGAGCAATTGGTAGAGTGAAAAGACGAGGGCTGCTGTGAACACGCGCTTATATTGCATGGTAAATTCCTTTTCGGATTTTCTCCCACAAAGGCGCCAATGTGCCAATGAATGTGGAAAGGGCGCAGCATGCTGCGCCCCTACACCGCGCCTTTGCCGGAGATATTCCCATCTCTTCAGACTTGGCTCTCAAGTATTTCCAAACCGTCCAGTCGATCGATCAAGTAGAGCAGGCCGTTTTTGTCGCGATAAACGTCGTTGCTCTTCACCGTCTTCTGCCCGCGCCCTGGATTGGGCACGTAGTAGCCTATTTCTTGCAGGCTGTAGGGATTGCTGATATCGACCACGCGCAAACCGCCGCTGAACCAGGTGACGAACATTTTGTTGTCGTAGATTTGCTCGGCAGGTTGGTGCGCGCCGTACTGATTTCCCGGCGCGATGTCCCACGCGCCGGCGGGATTGAACGTCGATACCGACACCGGCTGTTTCTCGTCGGTGATATCGACCATCCACATGAACGCCGGCGGCGTCGGCGCGCGCTTGCCGGCTTCCTCATCGCATACCACCATCATGTCGCGCCCCATGAGCTTCCATGGGATCGGCAGCGTGGTGTGAATCGGCGAAGGGTAGGGCGGCGACCAGTTGAGGCCGCTGATAAATTTCGGTTTGCTCATGTCGGCGATATCGAGAATCACGAAGCCGCCGTGCCAGTAACTGACGTAGAGCCGGTCGCCGTAGCGGATCGGATGATGGCACTGATGCGCGGTGCCTTCCCAGTTGGGCTTCTCGCCGCCGGCGAGCCATTGTCCGGGCATCCACCAGCGGCCGACTTCTTGCGGTTTGGTGGGATCCTTGAGGTCGAGAATAATTGGGATGCGGCCGATGTAATCCTCGACGTGAACGGAAAGATAAGCGTAGCGGCCGTCGAAGGTGAAACGATGGACACCGCCGTTGGTCTCATAGAAAGCGATCTCGCGCGGCTGGTCGCGCTTCGAGATGTCGTAAATTTTCAATCCGGTAGGAGGCCGTTCCTTGCCGCGATATCTTTCTAAATTTACCAGCATGACATCGCCGCTGACGCGCACTTTGTGCGAATGGATGCCTTCGGGAATCTTGATCTCGGCGACGATCTTCGGATGTTTGGGATCTTTGACGTCGAGAATCGTCGTGCCATGGGGCGGGTCCATATGGCCGACGTAGGCGTAGCCGTTCTCGACGACCACTTGGCCGCCGCCGGCGAGATCGGTGCGGCCGACGAGCTTCATGTTCTTGCTGATGCCGAATTGCGGCGCGCTTGCTTCACTCATGATGGTTCTCCTGTTCGATCCGAGTAAGCACTTCTACCAAGCCCGAGGCGAAGCGGTCAATCGGAAGTCGACAGCAAAAAAACATGCAGTCAGCGTCGCGCGCAGGGGTGGCAAGCAATCGCGGATCAAAATCCCAAATCCAATGCTCTACAGATAGCCGGCGGACCGAAATAGTTTTCATCTATCGCCTTAGACTCTGGCTGAGTCATCAAACTTGATAGTCGTCGCGCCGCTGGCGTCGGAGAGGCTGGCGATTATTTCCGCGGGAATCGCTTGCGCTTTGATTGCTCCGGGCCGATCGGGATGAGGCGCAGCCCACACTCGTTTTTCGAAACCGTCGACGGCCAATTCGCTCGCCTTGAGTATGCGGTGACGCACGGTGAAGCTGCTGCGTCCCCACTCGCCGACTTCGCTTTCGACGACGACTTCATCATCGAAGCGGCATGGCATGATGAAGCGCGCGCCGACATCGACTATCGGCAGGCCGACGATGGCGTATTTATTTCTCATCGGTAACGGCTTTAAGCCGGTGCGCTCGAACAGCCAACCGGTGCTGGTGTCGAAGATGATCAGATATTGTGGATAGAACACGATCCCCGCGGGATCGCATTGTCCCCACTCGATGCGCAGTGTGCGACGGTTGGTTAGCAAGGCTAAATTCCTTTCTTCGAAGACGGTTGTTCGACTAATCTATAAAATCTCATCTTTGTCAATTTCACCGCGTCTATCGTCGCGGGCGTTGTGAATTGACAGGTTGGGCAGCGGATGTTAGCAAGACACATCCATGTCGCACCGCTGTGCAGCAATTCTCCTCGGAGTTTTACTCTTATTTAACTCGCGGACAGCCACTGAGGCGCAAGTTATGCGGGTCGGTTATCCGTCGCTCGCCACCGGCTTCGCCGCGTCTTGGGTGACCGCGGACAAAGGGATTTGGAAGAAACATGGCCTGGATGTCGAATTGATCTTTTTGCGCGGCGGTTCGCGCACGGTGTCGGCGTTGATCGCCGGCAGCGTCGACTTTATTCTCGGCTCCGACCTCGGCATTGTCACGGCAAACTTGCAGAATGCCAATCTCGTTCGTGTCGGTGTGACCACCAACACGCTGGGATATTCCATCGTCGTGCAGCCGAGCATCAAAACCATTCGCGAGCTCAAGGGCAGGATCATTGGCATCACGCCGGGACGCGACGCCGCCTACGCGCGGGTGGTGAAACTGCTGCGCGACAACGGCATGGACTCGAACAAGGACGTGACGTTTCTCTCGGTGGGCGACGGCGGGCCGGCGGCGCGGGTGGCGGCGTTGTCGAGCGGCGTGATTCACGCGTCGATGTTCACGCCGCCGTCGGATATGATCGCCGAGAAGGCGGGATTGAAAATTCTCGCGAAATTGGAAGTCGCCAATGTCAGCGGCGGTATTAATACCACGCCGCAGTTCATTCAGAAAAATCGTTCCCAAGCGTTGCGCTTTTTGCGCGGCTACATGGAAGGGATTCAATATTTGAAAAGCCACAGGGACGAAAGCTTGAAGATATTCGCCAAATACGTGCGCAACCCGGACCTCGCCATCATGGCGTATCTCTACGAAGAGATTTCCACGCGGGCGGAAAAAGAATTGCGGCCGCAGTCCGAAGCGGTGCGCGCGCTGATCGATCTCGCCGCGCTGGATTTCTCACAAGCGAAACGTTTAAGTGAGAAAGACAACACGGATCTGAGCTTGATCGACGAGATTCTGCGCTCCGGATTCATCGACTTGCTCTATAGGTGAAATAGTCGAGTGCACTGGCAATAGAATTATCACCAGGAAGGACATGGTTCGACTACGCTTACCACAGGCTACGAGCACGAAGTTCGGAGTTTAAATTGTCCGAACCCTTCGTGTCATTCGTGTTCTTCGTGGTGAATAGGTATTTTCCAAATGGCTTCGTTATTACAAAAGTGGCAAAAGTTTCGCCACACATTCACCCATACGCCCGCGGCGCTGCGCTTGGTTTGGCAGACCAACCATTGGGCGACTCTTGGTTTGGGTGGGCTCACCATCGCCGGCGCTTTGTTGCCAGCGAGCCAAGCGTGGGTCGGCAAGTTGATTGTCGACGGCGTTGTGGCTTCGATACAAAAGGGTGCCGATCCGGAGCGTACGCATACGGTATTTCTCTATCTCGTTTTCGAACTGATTCTTTTCCTGCTCAGTTCGGCGTTCAATCAAGGGCGGCGGTTGATCCAACAGCTGGTGCAACTCCAGCTTACCAATCGGATTCGCGGCGAGATCATCCGCAAGGCGCTGACCCTGGATCTGTCGTTCTTCGAACATCCAGAATTTTACGACCGCTTGCAGAACGCGCGGCGCGAAGGCGGCTACAAGCCGACCGAGCTGATCAACGACACTTTTCAAATCGTTCAGAACAGCATCACGATGATTTCCTTCGCCGTGTTGCTGCTGCGCTTCAGCCCGTGGCTGGTGGTGATTCTTTTGGCCACCAGCATCCCGGCGTTCATCGCCGAGACGCGCTTTTCCGAGCAGGGCTTTCGCCTGCTGACCCGGCGCGCGCCGGAAAGCCGGCAAATCAATTATCTCTCCCGGCTGTTGACCGAAGACGGCGCGGTGAAAGAGATCAAGCTGTTCAATCTCGGCGCGACTTTGCTGGCGCGCTACATGACGTTGTTCGACAAATTTTTCCAGGAAGACAAAGCGCTGGCGCGCCAGCGGGCGGCGGCCGGCTTCGGTTTGGGTTTGATCACCACCGCCGGCTTCTACGGGTCCTACGCTTGGATCGTCATGCACACAGTGCAAGGCAAAATTTCCCTCGGCGACATGACGCTCTACTTAGCGATTTTTCGCCAAGGCCAGGGAACTTTTCAGTCGATCCTCTCGGCCATCGGCAACATTTACGAGAATAATCTGTTCATGGCCAACTTCTTCGACTTCCTCGGTTTGCAGCCGCAGTTGGCTCTCACCGCCGGCGAACGAAAACTACCTCTGACGCTCATCGGCGGTATTGAATTTCGCGGTGTCGGCTTTCGCTATCCGGAAAACGGCGAGTGGGCGCTGCGCGGTATTAATTTAACGATTCGTCCCGGAGAAAAGATCGCCCTGGTGGGCCACAACGGCGCCGGTAAAACGACGTTGATCAAGCTCTTAAGCCGGCTCTACGATCCGACTGAAGGCAGCATCTTGATCGACGGCATCGATATTCGCGAGCTTCAACCTAGCGAATTGCAAAAACGCATCGGTGTGATCTTCCAAGACTTCGTGCGCTATCACTTGCCGGTGCACGAGAACATCGGCTTCGGTCAGATCGAAGCGGTGGGCGACATGGAGCGGATTAAAGAGGCGTCGCGCAAAAGCGGCGCCGATGCGGTGATCGATAACTTGCCCGAAGGTTACGACACGATGCTCGGCCGCTGGTTTCGCAACGGCCACGAATTGTCCCTGGGCGAATGGCAAAAGATCGCCCTGGCGCGCGCCTTCATGCGCGATGCGGAGATTCTAGTTCTAGACGAACCCACCGCATCCCTCGACGCCGCGACTGAATACGAAATCTTCCGCCACTTCCAAGAACTGACCGAAGGCAAGATGGCGATTCTCATCTCGCACCGCTTCTCCACCGTGCGCATGGCCGACCGCATTGTCGTCATCGAAGCCGGGCAAGTCGCTGAGCTGGGCACGCATGAAGAACTCATGCGACTGGAAGGAACCTACGCGCGGCTATTTGCCATGCAGGCGGAGGGGTATCGATGAGTGAATGTGAAATCAGCAATCTTTCAAAGTGAACCCCGCCGCGCTCTTCGTGCATTCGTCGTGAAACTCTCTTTTCTCAATGGTTGACCGAAACCAACGGCAAGTGTTATTCGGCTTAAAGTACGACGAACTGAGAAAGGAATTAGCGATGATCAAAGAAGGCAAGTTTACGATCTTGGAAACCCGCGGCGCGGTGGCGAAGGTGACGATCAATCGGCCGGAAAAGAGAAATGCGCTGAGCCGCGATGCGATTCGCGAGATTCTCGTCGTGTTCGAAGAGCTGCGCAATGACGATGACATCGCCGTGGTGTTGACCACTGGCGCCGGCGATGTGGCTTATTGCGCGGGGCGCGATCTGTCGGAGTTTCCCACCGAAGGCGGACAGAATCGCGGCAAGGATCGGCGCAAAGAGCCGCGCGCTTATCACGTCGCCGAAGTGATTCGGACATTTCCTAAAGTTACGATTGCGGTAGTGAACGGCTTTTGTCTCGGTGGCGGCATTACGTTGTTATTGCCGCATGATCTGGCGATCGCGTCGGATAAAGCGATGTTCGGTCTGCCCGAGATCAAGCGCGGATTCTTGCCCTATCCGATCATCGCAACCATGTTCAAGACTTTAATTCCGACCAAGTTAGCTTTCGAGCTAATTCTCACTGGTGAAAATTGGGACGCGGTGAAATCAATGAATGCCGGTCTGATCAACCGAGTCGTGCCACACGCCAAGCTGCAAGACGAAGCCTGGAAGTGGGGCGAGGAGATCGGTAAATTCGACAAGGTGACGTTGAAATACTGCAAAATGGCCGCGCACTCGTCGATGGAAGCCGCCAGCGTGCCGATGGCCGCGGAGATCGCCTGGTTGATGCAGGAAGAACATGCGCTGGTTAATCCGCGCGCCTATGCGGGGACGAAGGAGTTTCATAAATAAATAGGCATGAGGCTTGAGGCGCGAGTGGCAACGCGCTTCGCGCGCGGATCAGACTTCAAGAGGTCAAGGTAGCTGGTTCGAAGAATGGGTCGCAATGAACGCAAATAAACCTGATCGAATCCGCCGTAGGGGAGGTCTGTCGGTGTTTCGTGGACCGCGCAACGTTGATAAGTCGGGGCCGCCGGTGGATATTGCGGCAGCTTTGGATTTTTGATTGGCAGAAAGGTTAGCGGTTTACCGATAAAGCTGACAGGCAATTTTGCACGATGGCCAAAAAGTTTCGTCGGCTGAAAGAGGTACAGCGATGATTAGATTTGCAATCATTAGTTTGCTCGGCCTTTTCTCCATTCCACCTAGCGCGTTGGCTCAAAGCTGTGCTGGGAGTCCGGTAGCAGTCCAGATCCTCGGTTCTGGTGGACCCGCGATCAACCGCGAGCGCGCGTCAACCAGTTATCTCCTCTGGATCGGCGCTCAGGCGAGAGTTCTTGTCGACATCGGCGGCGGGGCGTTCTTGCGCTTCGGCCAGTCCCAGGCAAAGCTCAGCGATCTGTCGCTGGTCGCGATCAGCCATCTGCATCCCGATCACGTCTCCGATCTTTCCGCCATCTTGTGGACGAGCCAGAATATTCGCAAGGATACGTTGCCGATCGTTGGTCCTTCCGGCAACGATGATGTGCCGGCCTTTCCGACATTCCTCAGCCGCCTCTTCGATCAGAAAATTGGCGCCTTTCAAGTGCTCGGTGGCACGCTGGGCGGCACGGGAGGCGGCGTTCGTCTCGATGTCGGTGTCGTCGATGTGACGAAAGCGGAACCGTCGACCGTGTTCAACCAGCAGGGAGTGACCGTGACCGCGTTGGGAATACCGCACGGCCTCATCCCGACCCTGGCTTACCGCGTGCAAACGCGCGATGTGTCGATCGTATTCAGCTCCGATCAGGTCGGAACCAATCCAAGGTTCATCGAGTTTGCGCGGGGAGCGAATGTCTTGATCATGCATCTCAACACTGTCGCAAATGATAATCCTATTCACGCTTCACCCGCGGTCGTTGGTCGCATCGCCCGAGACGCTGGCGTCGGGCGACTGATTGTCAGTCACATCGGTCAGTTCGATCTTGATGCTGCCATCGCTGAACTGAAGAAGTTCTACACGGGACCTCTGACCGTCGGCGCCGATCTGCAATGCACGCAGGTGCAGTGAATCGGTGCCCTGTATGGCTTCATGCACACTCCGCCTCAGCGGCAGGCGATCAATAGCAAATCTGGATCGAGGCCAAAAATTTCGCGGCGCAGGCGCCGATCCGCATGACAGTATTGTTGCCGAGTTCTAACCAAGGAGAATGACAATGCCGCTTCAACTACGACGAGTGGTCACCGGACATGATTCAGACGGGCGGGCCGTCGTCAAGATCGACGAAGTCTCCCAAAATCGTGTCTCAGGCCGGCCGGGATGGTCGGCCTGTGTGGTCTGGACCACAGAATCTTTTCCTGTCAACAACACAGGCGACGCCGACGAGGGACTCAGACAGGTCGGCACGACTTTGAACAACGGCACGGTCTTTCGCGTAGTCGAGTTCGGTCCAGGGGTCGCGCCGCGCAACCACCGGACGGATTCCATCGACTATGCCGTCGTGATGGCCGGCGAGATTGACATGGAACTCGATGACTCGATTGTTCATCTGAAGGCAGGCGACGTGTTGGTGCAACGTGGCACGATCCACAACTGGATCAATCGCGGCACTGAGCCCTGCGTGATAGCATTCGTGCTGATCGACGCCAAACCGGTCGAAGTTGGCGGCAAGATCATGAATGCAGTAGGTTAGTTCCGCGGCCGCGACGGTTTAAGTCCAATCAAGATGATCCAAATCAAGATCATAGTATGGTGGTTCATCACATTCATGATCGTGCTTCCGAGCACCGAAGGATTTGCCGCGGTCGCCAAGACCCAGCTCCGTGTCGCCTACAGTTCGATCTCCGGTTCCGCGGTGATTCCTTGGATCGCCGTCGATAAGGGGATTTTCGCCAAGTACGAACTCGACGTCGAGTTGATTTACGTCGCCGGTTCGCCGGCGATGCAGTCATTGCTCGGCGGGACGACGCAGCTTGGGATTCAGGGGATCGAGCCGGTGATGCGGGTCAATGCGCAGGGCAGCGATACGGTGATGATCGTTGGTTTAGTCACCAAGCCGCCGTTCTCGATCATCGTCCGGCCGGAGATTCGCGAACCCAAGGATCTTAGGGGAAGGGCGATGGGTATCACGCGTTTCGGTTCGGTTACTGATGCGCTGTTGCGCTTGGCTCTGGATAAATGGGGGCTGCGGCCGGAAACCGATGTGCCGATTATTCAAATGGGTGGCGTGCCGCCGATTCTTTCCGGCATGCAGAGCAAGAAGATTTTCGGCGGGCCGATCTCGTTGCCGACTCTCGCGGTGGCCAAGCAGGAAGGCTTTCGCGAATTAGTCGATCTGGCAGAAATCATTCCCGACTATCAATCCGCCGGCGTGGTGACGCGCAAATTTTTTCTCCGGCAGAATCCGGAGATCGCGCGCAACTTTGTGCGCGCCATGGGCGAGGCGATCGCGGTATTCAAGAACGATTTGCCGTTTTCCAAGAAGGTCATCAAAGAGCGGTTGAAGATCGACGATCCACTGGTGCAGGAAGAAACCCAAAGAACGTATCTCAACTACGTTCCGCGGGTGCCCTATCCGAATCGGGCCGGTATCGCGCTGATCAAAGCCTTCCTGGAGAAAAGCGAGCCGCAGCTGCGGCCACTGTCAGTGGACGATCAAATCGACGGCTCGATCCTGCGCGGCCTGGAGCAGAACGGATTTTTCAATAGCTTGTATTCGACGAAGTAAGCGGGACAATAACGATCATGCAATGGGCTTTTAGGGTTGCGGTGTTGAGCTGTGTGTTGTTCGCGGGCTGCGTCGCAGCGACCTCTAATTCAATGCTGCCGACCAATGCGCCCAATGGCGCGTTGGAGCAGATTCCCTTTACCCTGCTGAAACCGGATGGCGCTGGGCCGTTCCCGGCTGTCGCGATCATGCATGATTGCAGCGGGCTCGGGCCGCGTTCGAGCGGTGCGCCATTGCGGTGGGCTCGAGAGTTGGTGGAGGATGGTTACGTCATCGTCATACCGGATAGCTTCTCGACACGCGGCCACCCCGGCGGTGTTTGTACTGACGCATCGCCGAGCCGAAACTCCGTTGCCCCAAGGCGTCGCGCCTTCGATGCCTATGCGGCGTTGGCTTATTTGCGGACTCAATCCTATGTCGATGGCTCGCGCGTCGGCATCATGGGTGGGTCCCATGGCGGTTCGACGACATTGTCGACGATCACCGCTCCGGAACGACCCAAGGATCCACTTGCCCAAGAGAAGCGCCGGGGGTTCAGTGCGGCGGTGGCGCTCTACCCTGGTTGCGCGCCCTACAGCGGCGGCTACCAAGCGACGGCGCCGTTGATGATCTTAATCGGCGAGAATGACGATTGGACCCCGGCGGAACCCTGCCGCAATTTGACGCAGATCGCCCAACGAGTCGGGTTGCCCGTGTCGATCAAAGTTTATCCGGGAGCGCATCATGCCTTCGACAGCAATTTCCCCGCGCGCTACGATCCGGCCCGGATCAACGCCAATGCACCGACCGGTCGCGGCGCGACCACCGGCGGCGATCCCAAGGCTTGGGATGATGCCGTGAGCGAGGTAAAGTCGTTTTTCGCGCGCTACCTGAAGGCCGCGGCAAAATAGCTGGCTGGCTTGTATCCGCAGTTGTAATCAGCACATTAAACAAAATTTCTCCGCGAGGTTGCCATGACTCTAAAACTATCCGGGATTCTTTCCGCCAACGTGACGCCGTTCAAAGACAATTACGATCTCGATGAAGCGGGCTTGCGCAAGTTGATTCGCTTCCAAGCCGCGCCCGCGGGTATCAACGCGATCGTGTGCAACGCCGGCGCGGGCGAGGGCGCGACGTTGACCCGGCAAGAGCGGGTGCGCTGCGTTGAAATTATTCGCGAAGAGATTCGCGCCGACCAGCATGTCGTCGCCGGCGTCGAAGCGTTGTCGACGAGGGAAGCGATTCAACAAACCCAGGAGGCCAAGGCGGCCGGTGCGGCGGCGATCATGCTCACGCCGCCTCATGTTTACGACTGGGATTCGCGTATTAATCCGGAATTTGCCGTGCAATATTTTCACGACGTTGCCAAGGCCGTGGAAATTCCAATTACCATTTTTCACTATCCGGCGGCGGTGACTTCCGGCTACACACCGGACACCGCGGTGCGCATCGCCAGGGAAGTCGAATCGGTCGCCGCGGTCAAAGTCGCCAGCGGTGCTAACATCCGCCGCTACGAGCAGGTACTGCGCGGCATGCGCGCGCTGCCGCGCCATGTCTCGGTGCTGGCCACTTCGTCGTTGTTTCAGCACTTCGTCACCGGCGCCGACGGCGCGCTTACCGGTTTCGCCAATTTCGCGCCGCAGTTTTGCTGCGATCTTTTCAAAGCCGTGCAGGACGGCAATCTCGAAGACGCGCGCCGGCTGCATCAGATCAATTGGGATCTCGAAGCGGCGGTCTACAAAGCGCCCAACGTTTATAAACACAGCCGCTATAAAGTCGCCGCCTACTTCGCCGGCTTGCTCGACAACATGGTGGTGCGCGCGCCGCAGATCCCGGTGCCCGAGGGCGAAGTGAAGCTGGTCCATGACGCCATGCAGAAGTTGGCCATGCTCAAGAGATGATTTTTCGATGGCCATGTCTGCTCGCCGCGTGGCTCCTGTTCTTAGCTTCGAATGACACTGTCGCTCAGGAGCGGCGCAAGATTCGCATCTCCAACGCGCCGCTCAGTTATTCCGCGCTGCCGTTGGTGGCGGCGCGGGAATGGAAACTGTTTCAAGAGCAGGGTTTGGATGTCGAAGTGATTCTCATGCGCTCGTCGGCTGCCGTGGCGGCGCTGGCTTCCGGCGATCTCGATTATCAATCGGGCATCGGTCCGGCGAGCATCAGCGCGACTTTGAGCGGGCTGGATTCGCGCGCGCTTTGGTCCTCGACCAATCGCATCACCTATTGGCTCATGGCCAAGCCGGAATTCAAAAGCGTCAACGATCTACGGCGCAAAAAAATCGGCGTCTCGGGTTTGGGCGGCACCAGCCATGTCGCTTTAGCTTTGGCTCTCGAGAAGCGCGGTATCGGGCCGAAAGATTACACCGCGGTGTCGGTGCCGGGCGGCAATCTCGTGCAGTCGTTGGATTCCGGTTTCGTCGATGCCGCGGCGCTCAATCCGCCGACCATGTTTCACGCCCAGCGGCGCGGCTTTCTCCGCGTGCTCAATATCGGTTCGCTGGTGGAGATGGCGTCCGGCGGTCTGACCGCGATGACGCGGACGATGCGCTCGCGTCCCGACGAAGTGAAGCGCATCATCCGCGCGCTGCAAATCGGCAAGCGCATGATGTTGGCATCGCGTGGGCGCACGTTGGCGTTGATCATCGGCGTTTTGAAGATGGACAAAGACTCGGCGGCGGATACGTTCAAGGTCGTCGAGGCGAGCTTCAACGACACCGGCATTCCGACGCCCGAAGGCATCGCTAACATCATCAAAGCGATCAAAGCCGAGGGTCGCTTCACCGAGCGAAATATTTCATTCGACGAAGTCGCCGACCCAAGATTCGCCGTCGAGGTCGCCAAGGAGCTGGGCTATAAGCTGCCGTGAATCGGCTGCGGATTGATTAACCGCAAAGAACGCAAAAGACGCAAAGTTAATCCGGGAAAGAGATTAACCGCAAAAGGCGCAAAAAACATTCCGGGTAAGGGCGAATGACATTCGCCCTGGGGTGAGGTGGCGGCTGGAGTTTGGTTCGGCGCTCAGCTTCCCACCGGCGCGAACAGTTCGCTCAGCGCCGGGCGATTCGGAATATATCCCTGTTCGTTGGCGTACTGGACAAACTTTTCCAACACGACTTGGTTCTCCGGCGTTAAGCCGTGTGCCCAAGGATTTTTGCCGAACAATTCTTCCTCGTCTTCCAAGATGAGCACCGCCGAGGGAAACGCCGAGCGCTTGGCATACTCGTAGGATTTGCGGCACAGCGCTTCGGCTTCGCTGAAAGCGTTCATCAAGCTCGAAACCAGCCAAGGCTGCTCGTCGAATAGTTTTTGCCGCACCACGAGAGTGTGGGTGATGGGGAAAATTTTTGTTTTGCGAAAGTAGTCGTTGACCGTGGCGCGGGCGTCTTTGAAGAGGCGGCGGATGCGCGGGTCTTGGTTGCGAAAGGACGGCACGATGTTGGGCGGGATTAGGGCGTCGAGTTCGCCGCGCAGGAGCATCGCTTCGGTGGACTGATTGGCCATCGTGATGCTGACGTTCGCCGGCGCTTGAAAGCCGGCATCCTCCGACTCGGGCTCGGAGGTGAACCATTGGCAATCTTCGGGATGCACGCCGTAAAATTCTTGGAGAATGCCGCGCGCCCACAGACCGACGGTGAGGCGGTATTGATCCATGCCGATTCTTTTGCCTTTCAAATCCTCGGGCCGCTCGATGCCGGCCGCCGACGAGCAGAAAATATAGGGGTGGATTTGCATGCGCAGCGGAAAGATTGGCAAGGCGATGACCGGTTCGCGCTTGGCGCGGGCCATGACGTACCACGACAGCGACATCTCGGCGATGTCGTATTCTTCGTAAACCGGGCGCATGCAGGCCTCGCCGGGAATCGCTTGCGCGGTGGTAAACTTGATGCCTTCGGCGCTGACTTGGCCGGAGAGGATCGGCTGGGTGCGGTGATAGTCGGCGAGTAGAAGGCTGAGTTCCAGGTCTTGAGCCATGGTTTATTCCCCCGTCATGATTGTTTGGCGTCTATAGCGTTTCAACCCAAAACTCCAGACCCTAGACGCTAGACTTGCCTTCATCGGCTCTGCCCCAGCGCTTTGTTGAGAAACTGCCGGGTGAAAAATTTGTCCGCGCCGCCGAGTTTTTTCGCTTCTGCTTCGATGCGCGTGGCGGCGATCAGCGCGTCGATATCGTCTTTCGCGATGGCGAGCGAATAAACCGCGGCGAACTGATTGATCACTTGGCGTACGATGGCAGGTTCGCCGAACTTGTTTCGCTTAATCACGGCGTCGGCGACTTTCTCGCGATTGCCGGCGAGAAAATCCAAGCCGCGCTTGATGGCTCGCAGCATCGCTACCACGCCTTCCGGATCGTTGTCGGTTTTCTGCTTGCTCGAGACGATCACCACAAAGGGAAACCCCGGCATGACGCTGCCGATGTCGAAGAGGACTGGAAATCCCTTCTTTTCGAGGTCCAATTTTTCCAGGAAGGAAAACGGCGAAGCCTGGATCTTGCCGGTTTCCAGCGCTTGGGCGCGCGCCGGACTGTTGCCGACGCCGTAGAGGATTTTGTAATCCCGGTCGCGCACCAGACCTTTTTTGGCTAAGCCCTCGACGGCGGCGAACTCGGCGATGCCGCCCGGACCGGTGACGCCGACGACTTTGCCTTTCAAGTCGGCGGCGCTGTTCATGCCTCTGGCGCCGAGCAGAGTGTAATCCATGTAAGGCTGAAGGCCGCTGATAATGGTCATCGGCGCGTTCTGCGCGATGGCGCGCACCGCCGCGACGCCGGCGACCAGCGTGTAGTCGACGGCGCCGCCGACTAGCGCGGCCATGGCGGTCGGTCCGCCGCGGATCAGTACCACCTTGATGTCGAGTCCTTCGGCGGCGAAAAAGCCAAAGTCTTGAGCGATCATGAGCGGTAGCGTGCCGTTTAGCGTCGGCGTGTTGGCGGCGAAGTTGACGGTTTTCAACGCCGCCGCGGCATTGACGCTGGAGAACCCATGCAAGGTGCTGAAAATTAGTAGAAGAACCCGCAGAGCTTTTTTCATGGATGATCCGCTGATTGGCTCACAAATCCCGGGTGCTCTCGGCGAACAGTTCTTCGATCTGGGGCTTTTTCGTGATCAGTCCCTGCTCGAAGGAAAACTCGATGAGGGTTTCCAGCAGCTTGCGATTGGCCTTGACGCCGTAGGGAAAGGGATCGCTGCCGAACATTTCTTGGGTCTTGATAATATATTCCTTGCCGAAGAACAGCGCTGAAGGAATACTGTCGGCCAACTTGGCGTTGAAATGTTCCTTGGCTTTTACGAAGCCGCTATACAAGTTGAACGCCACCCAAGGATATTTGCGATGGATATCGCCGCGAATGGTGTAGGCGTGGTTGACCGGCAGAAACCCCCACTTGGCGAAAAATCTTTTGCCTTCGGCCATGCGGTCGGGAAAGAGCATTTTAATTTTGCTCCAGTCGCCGTCGGCGCCGGTGATTTTATGCGAGCGGCCGAGCTGCGTAGGACTATGCTTGACTGGGCTGTTGATCGCCGCGACGTCGAGTTCTCGATTCACCAACATCGACGCCAAGCTTTTATCCGGCGGCACTCGATTGAACGAAATGCCCTTGGGCGGCGTGAAGCCGGTAACGCCGCCATGGCTCATCTCTTCAGTCCGTTCCATGTACCAGTGGACTTTGTACTGCGACACGCCGAAGTCATGGTCGAGGATGCCGCGCTGCCAGAGCGCCGCAGTCTGCTGATACTCGCTCACGCCGATGCGTTTGCCGACGATGTCCACCGGCTTCTCGATGGCCGAGTCGACGTGATAGGAAAGCTCGGTGTGAAACAGCCGGCGGCTGGGAAACACCGGCAGGGCGATCATGTCGAGGCCGCGCTCGCGGGCGATCAAATAAGACGACATCGACATCTCACCGATGGGAAACTCCATGTCACGCAGTTGGCGCAGGAAGGTCTCGGAGGGATGCGAATAGGTCGGCACGATCTTGATCGCTTCGGCCTGAACGATGCCGCGCATGAGCGGCTCGACGCGCTCGTTGAAGTTGGAAATAAATCCCAATTGAAGCTTTGCCATGGCGCTTTCCTCTAGGTGTCGAGCAGGCTTTCGGCGAACAGTTCTTCGACCTTCATCCGGCGTGGCGTCAAACCTTGCTCGTGGGAATAACCGGTGATGGTGTCGAGCATGGCGCGATTGGTTTTGATGCCGAAAGGGAACGGATCGGCACCGATGAGTTCGCGGGTCTGGGCGAGATACTCCTGGCCGAAGATCAGCGCGCTGGGAATCTGTTCCACCAACTTCGCCTGGGCGGCCGCTTTGGCGCGGATGAAGCCGTCGTATAGTTTTTCGGCGAGCCAGGGATATTTGCTGTGGATGTCGCCGCGGATGATGTAGGCGTGATTGACCGGCAGAAAGCCATGCTTTCGATAGAAGCGCGCGCCTTCGGCCATGCGGTCAGGAAACAAAGGTTTGATTTTGCTCCAGTCACCCTTGCCGGTGATGCGGCTGGAACGATCCAAGGCGTTGGCTTGCAGCACCCATGGGCTCGACACATGGGCGACGTCCAACTCGTTGGCCTGGAGCGTCGAGGCCAGGCTTTTGCTCTTTTCGATGCGGCTAAACGATATTCCCGCCGGCGGTTTGAAACCGGTGGCGCCGCCATGGCTCATCTCTTCGCTGCGTTCCATGTACCAGTGAATTTTGTATTGCGAGACGCCGAAATCATGTTCGAGGATACCGCGGATCCATAACGCCGCGGTCTGCTGATATTCCGCCACGCCAAGCCGCTTACCGGCGAGATCTTCCGGTTTCGTGATCCCCGAGTCGACGTGATAGGAAAGCTCGGTTTGAAACAGCCGGCGGCTGGGAAACGCCGGCAGGGCGATCATGTCGGCGCCCTGGGAGCGGGCGATCAAGAACGACGACATCGACATCTCCGCCACTTCGAACTCGCCAAATTTTAATTGCCGCCAAAAAGTTTCGGCCGGATGAGAGTAAGTGGGAATCAATACCACGCCCTCGACCTCGATGGTGCCGTTCATCAGCGGCTCGACGCGTTCGTTGAAGGCGGAGATGAATCCTAAAGTCAGCTGTTCCATTGATTTTGCATTGCGGCGTGCGGCAAATAGGGCGACCAGCCGGTCGCCCCTACATTTCCGAATTCTTTTTTTTGCGCTTTTTGCGCACTTTGCGGTTAAACAATCCGATTCCGAATCGTTGCTCTATTTGTCGTAGCCGTCGATGGACCAGATGTCGTAGAGTAGTTCCATGCGGCGAAAAGTCGCTTTGTAAGTTTGCTCTTGCAGCGCCGGCGAGTGGAGATATTTCACCGCGATCTCTTCGGCCAGGCTGCTGTGATCTTCGTCGGCTTCCGCATGGACGGTGAAGAAACGCACGTCGTCGGGATTCATCTTGTAGTTTTTCAGCAAACCGTTGCCGATCGCTGCCGCCGCCGGCCCGAAGGTTCCCTCGGCGCCGATCTGAATCGACATGACGACGAACCAAGGCAAGGTGTGGATGATCAATTCGACATAATATAGATGCGCCGCGGTGGACGGACGCAGCTCGGCGCTCTCCAACTGTTTCTGGGTGAGGCCGATGGAATTGGCGAAGCGAATCGCCAGCTCGTTATGGCCGGCGGTGCCGGTGTCCATGCCGCGGGTTTCTTCTTCGACCACGCCCCAAAGTTTTTGCGCGATCTCCGGATCGGTGCATGCCAAGTAGCGTAGCATACAGATGCGCGGCACAACGGCGCGAAACTGATAGTCCTGAATCGCCCAGGCGCGAATCTGATCCATCGTCGCGGTGCCGTTGCAGACGGCTTTCAAGAACGGATGTTCGATGCGGATTTTTGGAAAGGCTTGGATGTCTTTCTTGAGCTGAGCGACGAATTCTTTGGATGTGGCCATTGCGTGATTCCTCCTAGTTTCGGTTTTTATTTACAGGAGTGTTGGATGAGGTCCATTACTCCAATGTACTTTTGTTTCTATTCAACCGGCCGACGAAATATTCCCAACCGCGCAGGGGAAAACGTTGGTCGGCGTTGTACACTTCAAGTTCTTCGGCGCTCAAATATTTCGGTTGACCGTGGAGCAGCGCCAAGTGATTCCACTCGCCCAACATCGCCAGCCTAGTCGTGCGTTCGATCATCTGCTCGATGCTTTCGCCGACCACGGCGTCGCCGTGGGCGCGCATCAGCACCGCCGGGCCGTTACCCAACGCGTCGGCCAATTCGTTGCCGCGTTCGATGGTGCGCACCAAACCGACGCCTTGATAAACCGGCGGTCCGTCAGCGGAGAGAAACTTGCCATAATGATGCAGCGGCTTGAGCTTGATCGGTAAGACGCTGAAGATCGTGCTCCATTTGGAATGGGTATGCGCGACGCTGACGATTTCCGGCCGAGCTTTGAGAATGCAGGCGTGGATCGGCCACTCGTTGGGCGGAGTGGTCGCGCCGTCGAGATGGTTGCCGGCGAAATCCTGCATGATCAAGCGCTCGCGCGTCACCGCGCCGGGACTGATATTGGCGATGGTGATAAACGCGTCGGCGTCCGGCACGCGCACGCAGACGTGGCCGTATCCGTCGGTCACGCCTTCGTGATCGAGAATGTGACAGGCGGTGATGAGCTTGTCCGTCAGTTCTCTTAGTTCCGCTGAATCGATCGTTGGAATGTCTTTGCGGGCGGCGGCCATGAATACTCCTGAGCGCGAATCTATGCGTCGCTAACCAGCCTGTCAAACGCGCCGAGCGCCGAGCCGGCTCAAGAAATATTCCCACGGCCGTGCTGGAAAAGATCGGTCGCCGGCGAAGGTCGCGAGTTCCTCTTCGGTCAAGTAATCCGGCCCACCGTGCACCGCCGCGAGATGCGCCAGCTCGCCGAGAAACGCCAGCTGTACCGTGCGCAAGATCGCTTGCTCGACGCTGGTGCCGACCACGGCGTCGCCGTGGGCGCGCAGCAAGACCGCCGCGCCGTCTTTCAAAGCGCCGGCTAGCGCATCGCCGCGCTCGACCGAAGTGATCAGGCCGGCGTTGGGATAAATCGGCGCGCCGTTCACCGGCAGAAAGCGGCCATACATATGCGCCGGCCGCAGACCTTTTTTGAGCACGCTGAAGAGCGCGCTCCATTTCGAATGGGTGTGGCAAACGCTGTTGACGTCGGCGCGCGCTTTCATGATGCAGGCGTGAATAGGCCATTCGTAGGGCGCCGGTTGCGCGCCGCCCAAGTAGTTGCCGTCGAAGTCCAACAAGATGAGTTTGTCGAGGGCCGCACAGCCGGGACTGACTTGGGCAATCGTGATCAGCGCGTCATGGCCCGGCACGCGCGCGCTGACATGGCCGAAACCGTCGGTGATGCCTTGCTCATCGAGGATCAAGCAAGCGTTGACGACTTTGGCTTTGAGCTCTTTGAGTTCGGCCGAATCTAACGAGAGGCCTTGGTATGGATGTTTTGCCATGGAGTTCCTTAGGAATCGACAAGGTGGTTCCATTGGTTCTAGTCGTGCCGCCATGGGCTGTCAAGAAGATCGGCATGGGAGTTCATGTTTGCTGGCAATTGAGGCATAATTCGCAGTTAAGTGAAGCGCGAAGAAGAAACTGTTTGTCGTCTACAGCCGTATCAAGCGCCGGGTGATGGCATCATGGAGGTCTCGGTTCGGCTGCGGCGGACCGCGAGCGGACTTGATCTTCAATATTTCCTGTCGGGTGACATCGAGAAACTTGTCATTCCACCCTTGGGTCAACCACAACGAAGCGACCTTTTATGGCAACACACCTGCTTTGAAACTTTTCTGCGGTGTGGAGAAGCGCCCGCCTACTACGAATTTAATTTCGCACCATCGCGCCAGTGGGCAGTCTACGCATTTCGCGGTTATCGTGAGCGCGCTCTGCTCGATGACGAGCGCTGGTCGCCAATTCTTTCGGTTCAATCCGGTGGTACAGCGATTGAGGTTTTTGTAACGATCCCGCTGGATCCTTTGCCGATGTTGAAGGAAGCAGCAAAGCTGGGCATCGGCTTGTCAGCGGTGATAGAGTCCAGGGACGGCAAATTTTCCTATTGGGCATTGAAGCACCCCGCGGACAAGCCGGATTTTCATCATGCCGATTCCTTCGCTTTAGAACTCGTACTTCCTGAACAGAGCGCTTAAAATAGACTCACGATGAAATTCGGCATCGATCGATTGATAGAAGATTCGGCGTTGCGTAAGCCGCTTGTCGGCAAGCGCGTCGCGCTGCTCGCGCATCCTGCTTCGGTGACGCGCGATTTGACTCACTCTCTCGATGCGTTGGCTGCACTGCCGGGTATCAAGTTGACCGCAGCCTTTGGTCCACAGCATGGGCTGCGCGGCGATAAGCAGGACAACATGGTCGAGTCGGCGGATTTTCACGATCCGGTGCATGGGATTCCAGTCTTTAGCCTCTACGGCGAAGTGCGCCGGCCGACGGCGGCGATGATGGATAGCTTCGATACTCTGCTCGTCGACTTGCAGGATGTCGGCTGTCGCATTTATACCTTCATCACGACCTTGCGCTATGTTCTTGAAGCGGCCGCTCATTTCAAGAAAACGGTTTGGGTACTCGACCGGCCCAATCCTGCGGGCCGGCCGGTGGAAGGTTTGTTGCTCCGTCCGGGATGGGAAAGTTTTGTCGGCGCTGGACCGTTGCCGATGCGTCACGGGATGACCCTCGGGGAATTGACGAGCTGGTTTGTCGAGACTTTGGATCTCAATGTCGATTGCCAAGTCATCAAGATGTCAGGCTGGAATCCCGCGGCCGCTCCAGGCTATGGCTGGCCGTTGGCCGAACGCAGCTGGATCAATCCCAGCCCCAACGCTGCCAATTTATCAATGGCGCGCTGCTACGCTGGTACCGTGATGCTCGAAGGCACGACATTGTCAGAAGGGCGCGGCACGACTCGGCCGCTGGAACTGTTCGGCGCGCCGGACATAGAGCCGCGAAAATTGCTAGCGAAGATGGCAGCGCTGGCGCCCGACTGGCTGCGCGGCTGCCGCCTGCGCGAATGCTGGTTCGAACCGACCTTTCACAAACACGCCGGCAAGCTCTGCGCCGGCATCCAGATCCATGTTGACGATCCGAGCTACGATCACGATCTATTCAAGCCTTGGCGCTTGATGGCGCTGGCGTTCAAAGCGCTGCGCTTGCTGCGGCCGGACTATGAACTGTGGCGCGACTTTCCTTATGAATACGAAAAAGACCGGCTAGCCATTGATGTGATCAGTGGGAGCGAGCTGCTGCGGCGGTGGGTGGATGACGGAGAATCGACACCGGAGGATCTCGAAACAGCAGCGTCGAGTGAAGAGAAACTCTGGGAAGAAGATCGTAGATTGTGTTCGATATATTGAACTGGATGTTGCTTTGATACGCATACCGTTCTTGTCAGTTATTCTTTTCTGGTTTTCTGCATGTGCGGTGGGCGGTGTGGTAAGAATCAGTCGCCCGACATTGGAAGTTAACTCGGAAAGCTCATTCCGCTTGGACGATGACGGGATTTTTCACGTTGGCGATCTATCCCTTTCCATAAAACCGGCTAATGGGCGTGTACCGGTGTTATTTCCGGGACCAGTCTTGCCGATATTCCCAGTCGGTGCAGGGAGCGATGCTACTGGCAGTATGCCATTGAACATAACTTTTTATTTTGAAACGAAGGTGAGTGACTACAGTTTTGAATGGCGTGAGATAATTCTCAGTTACTCCGGCACGACATATGTTCCTGAAGAAGCTGTTGGTCCACTTACTACGTTGGGCTGGTCTCAGGAATTGGAAAGGGTAAAACCTGGGCACAGTTGGACGTGCGTGGGTTTTGGAAACAAGAGGTTTGAAACCGCAACTCCCCCAAGCGCGGCGATCCCTAACAAAGGATGCATCCGACTTCGGTACAATGTGAAGACGCCCAGTCCAGACGATCCATTCGACTTAACGTTAGGCGGCATCAAGAAGTCTGAGCAGTCTGTTGGAGTACCCACCATCGGCTTTAGACCGGGCTCAGCCGCGGGACTATCGTTTATTGGGAATTGACCGAGACTCTGTCCCGTTGTCTATTTTAGCCCCACACTCTTCACAAACCCACTCTCGTCGAATTCTCGCATGACACTGTCATAGAGGATCTCTTCGGCTTTCACATCTTTGACTTTCGGATTATCGCGGGCGGTGAAGTCGATCAGGGTCTTCCAGCCTTTATTCACCGGGTAGGGGACTTTGCTGCGGATTTTCAGAATGTAAACGTCGTAGGCGATTTCTAACAGCTCGTCATCGTTGACGCCGGTGTAGGCCGCCAAGATCTTTTTTGACTGGGCTTTGTTGTCGAGGTTCCACTTGATCGCTTCGAGATAGGCTTTCATGAAGTTGACGACGACGGGCCGTTTGCTCTGCAAATATCTTTTGGTCGTGGCGATACCATTGAACGGAAAATCTTCGCCGAGCTTGGAGACGTCGATCAGTGTGTTGAAGCCTTCGCGCTGCAACATCTTGCCGAAGGAATTGCCCAATCCCATGGTCGCGGCGGAAATCTGTTTCTGCTGCAGCGCCAAGTAAGTTTCGCGCAGGCCGCCGGTGTAAAGAATCTTTACGTCTTTGTCGGGCACCAGGCCGTGGTGGGTGAGGCCGAAGCGCGCCCAGTAGTCGGTGTTGGCGCCGCGGCGGGTAACGCCGAGGGCTTTGCCTTTGAGATCGGCGACGGTTTTGATTTCCGGGCGCGAGATCACCTGCGCGGCCATGCTGTTGATCGTCGTCGCGATGAACGCCATGTCGACGCCTGCGGCTTTGCCAAACAGGGCGGCTGTGCCGCCGATCTGACCGATCTGGATATCGCCGGCGATCATCACTTGCACGATGCGTGTGCTACCGCCCAGATAAACGGTGCTGACATCGAGTCCGTACTTCTCGAATAGATTCACTTTGGCGGCGCTGACCAATGTCCATTCAGCCGGGCTGATCGACGAATATCCCGCCACCAATTTCTCTGCTGCTCCGCTATTTCGCCCAAGCGCGACGACGGCGGTTAACATCGAGAGAAATATCGATAGATTTTTCATCAATTAGTTACTCCTAACGTTGGTCCGACACTTCGCTACTATCAAAGGATCGAGAGGTCGGTCAATTGTTTTCGCCGTTTAAGATTTGCTGTCGGGCCGCGACGCCTTGTTTATCTGTTGCCACCGGTGATTCGCCCATTTGGGCGCTTGCGATAGAGAAGGGTTTCTTGAATTGCGTTCCGCTCTTGGGAGTTCCGAGGCGAACTATGTCTTGGTATTTGCATTGCTCTATAGCTTTGTCCATGAGCAACACCGACAAGAAAACACTGGCATTGGCATCGGCTGAACCGGCACAAGACACCGAAGGATTGCTGTTGGATCGACTCAAAAACAGTAAGTCGGACGAAGACTATTTTCGTTGGATGCTTTTCGTTGTCGGTTTCTACCGCGGTGTCAATAAGATCGACTCGGCGATCAATTTGCTCGAAGGCTATATCCGGATGAACAAGAATCCCGAGCAATCGGCCCATTGCCACTTAGCCCTGGGACAGATCGCCACCGACGAGCAACGAGTCGAGGCGGCGCTGAAGCATTTTACCGCGGCGTTGGAGCTAGCGCCGACGAAGCGCAAAGTCAGTTATGTTTTACATAACAACATCGGCTATTGCCTGAATAGTTTGGGACGATTTACCGAGGGTGAGAAACATTGCCGGCGTGCCATCGAGATGGACTGGGTGCGGGCCAGCGGTTACCGCAATCTGGGCATGAGTCTACAGGGTCAGGGCGACCTGACCGGTGCGGTTTGGGCGCTCGCCGAAGCGGTCAAGGCCGATAGCGCCGACAATCGCGCCCGCATCGTGCTCGACAAATTGCTGGTGAAGAATCCCAAGCTAGGCATTCAATGCCCCTGGGCAACTGAGTCGCTAGCCACTGGTAAGGATTCGGCCGAACTGCCGCTCATGTGAGGCCCATGAATTTCGCTTTACTCCGTTCCTAAGCCCCCTGACCGAAGCGCATTCGCCCCGCGCTTGCTGTCACACACTCCGGGAGCCGCCTGACACGGCTTCCGGAGTCTTCCCTTGCTCCTATTCAATCTTCTAGTTATCGCCGTCTTACAGCTAAATATCTCGGCCGATTCTTCTCTTGCAGGGCGGCTCTGCAAGGCTGTTCTCTTATGCTCCTTGATCGTCGGATTGGTTGGTAAAACTTCCTTGACCATAGTTGACAATTTTTATTGACGATGACATATGAAGATTAGCTAAAGTAACTCTCAGACCTAATTTAATTAACTTGATTGACCAAATAGATTTAAAAATTCTTTCTATTCTGCAAAATAACGGTAGAACTCGTCTGGCCGATATCGCCGACGAGGTGGAGTTGTCCGCTCCCGCCGTTATGGAGCGAGTGAAGAAGCTCGAAGCGAGCGGCGTGATCAAAGGTTATCAGGCTCTCGTCGATGGCAAGAAGGTCGGTAAAGATATTACCGCTTTCATTGGCGTTTCCATCGGTAATCAGCGGGATATCGATCAGTTCGCGATCCAGATCTTGAGCTATCGGGATGTGTTGGAATGTCATCATGTGACCGGCGACGAAAGCTTCATTCTGAAAGTTAAGTCGGGGAATACCGGTTCGCTGGAAAAGTTGCTGGGACAAATTCGCTCCGTGGAGGGGGTGACGCGGACGGTGACCAAGATCGTTTTGTCGACGGCGAAGGAATCTCAGGCGCTCGAACTGGACGCAGGGTTGGCCGAGAACGTCAGCGCCAAGAAAAAGTAACCATTCAAATCTCAGCATTTCGGATATTCAGAGTTTGCGCAAGTAAGTATGAAGGGTAGTTCCATGAAGCAGCTAAATCAGCGCAGTCCGGCTGGCGTGCCGAAGAAACAAGGGCTTTACGATCCACGCTTCGAGCATGATGCTTGCGGCGTCGGCTTCGTGGTCAATATCAAAGGTGAAAAGTCCCATGAGATCGTCGACCAGGCGCTGACGGTGCTGCAAAATCTCGATCATCGCGGCGCCTGCGGTTGCGAGGAGAATACCGGCGATGGCGCCGGCATCTTGATGCAAATTCCCCATGCGTTTCTAAAAGACGCCTGTTCCGGCCTCGGATTCCAGTTGCCCGACCCTGGCGAATATGGTGTCGGAATGATTTTCTCCATCGACCATCGCGAGCAGCGTCAGCAATTTGAAAAAATCCTCGAAAGCATTATCGCCGAGGAAGGTCAGACATGTCTCGGTTGGCGCAAAGTGCCTACCGACAATATGTATCTCGGCGAAACCGCCAAGGCGTCTGAACCGTTCGTGCGTCAAGTGTTTATTGGCCGGGCTGAGGCGATCACCGACGATCTTGCCTTCGAGCGAAAGCTCTTCGTGATTCGCCGGCGCGCCGAGAACGCGATTCGTTATGCCGGCTTGCCTGGCGGCGAATATTTCTACGTGCCGAGTATGTCGTGCCGCACGCTGATCTACAAAGGCATGCTGACGCCGCGCCAAGTGGCGACGTTTTATCCCGATCTCTCCGATCCACTGATCGAGTCGGCCATCGCCTTGGTTCACTCACGCTTCAGCACCAACACGTTTCCTAGCTGGGGCCGGGCCCATCCCTATCGCTACTTGATTCACAACGGCGAGATCAACACGCTGCGGGGCAACGAGAACTGGATGCACGCGCGCCAAGGCATGTTGGCATCGCAAATGTTCGGCGACGATTTAAAAAAACTGTTTCCGATCATCCAAGAAGACGGCAGCGATTCGACCAAGTTCGACAACTGTCTGGAATTTCTCGCCTTGAGCGGCCGGTCGTTGCCCCATGCGGTGATGATGATGATTCCCGAACCCTGGGAAAATCATGAGAGTATGGATGCGAAAAAGCGCGCCTTCTATGAATATCACAGCAGCTTGATGGAACCTTGGGACGGTCCGGCGTCGATCGCCTTTACCGACGGCACGGTGGTCGGCGCGGTGCTCGACCGTAACGGCTTGCGCCCGTCGCGCTACTACGTGACCAAGGACGATCTGGTGATCATGGCTTCGGAAGTGGGCGTGCTCGACGTGCCGGCGGAGCGGGTGCTGGAAAAACGCCGCTTGCAGCCCGGCCGGATGTTTCTCGTCGATACGAAAGAAGGGCGGATCATCAGCGACGATGAGATCAAGCAAGAGATGGCGTCCGCCGAGCCTTACGCCAGCTGGCTGAAAGAAAATCTCGTTCACTTCGACGATTTGCCCGCGGTTGCCGAGCAAGTGCCGCAGATCGATCACCACGCGACGCTGCAACGCTTGCAGACCTTCGGTTACAACTTCGAAGATCTGCGCGTCAATATCGGTCCCATGGCGCAGAACAATATTCAGCCGGTGGGGTCCATGGGTACAGACACGCCGTTGGCGGTGCTGTCGGACAAGCCGCAGCTGCTCTACAACTATTTCAAAGAGCTGTTCGCCCAGGTGACCAATCCGCCCATCGATCCGATCCGCGAGGAACTGATCACTTCGACGACGTTGACCATCGGCACCGAAGGCAACCTCGTCGATCCCAATCCGCAGAGTTGCCGGCAGCTGCGCTTGCACGATCCGATTCTGCGCGACTCGGACATGATCAAGCTCCGGCAAATCGATCAACCGGGCATCAAGTCGACGACCCTGCCGATTCTTTTCAATCCCACCGCCGGCAAAGCGGGTTTGGAGCGCGCGTTGAACGAATTGTTTGCCGCCGCCGACCAAGCGATTGCCAGTGGAGCGACGATTTTGATTCTTTCCGACAAGGGCGTCGACCGCGAACATGCGCCGATCCCGGCGCTGTTGGCGTCGGCCGGGTTGCATCATCATTTGATTCGCCGCGGCACGCGCACCCGAGTGGGTCTGGTGTTGGAATCCGGCGAGCCGCGCGAGGTGCATCACTTCTGTCTGCTGCTGGGCTACGGCGTGCAGGCGATCAATCCCTATTTGGTTTACGAATGTCTCAACGACATGATCGCTGAGGGCTTGCTCAAGGACATTACTTATCCCGACGCCGTCAAAGGCTACGACCGCGCGGTTTACAAGGGCGTCGTCAAGGTGATGGCCAAGATGGGCATCTCGACGATCAAGTCCTACTGCGGCGCGCAAATTTTCGAGGCGGTGGGTCTCGGTCATGAGTTGATCGATAAATATTTCTCGTGGACACCGTCGCGGGTCGGCGGCATCGGCTTGGCCGAGGTTGCCCAGGAAGCGGCGCAGCAACATGCGCGCGCCTATCCGAACTATCCGCTCAACGGCCATACCTTGGAAGTGTACGGTCAGTATCAGTATCGCAAAGATGGCGAACTGCATCTGTTCAATCCGCGCACGATCCATTTGCTTCAGAAGTCTTGCCGTAACAACGATTACCGTTCGTTCAAAGAGTACACCCAACTGATTGACGATCAGTCCGAGCGCATGGCGACGCTGCGCGGTTTGATGGAATTGAAATACGCCGCGGAGCCGATTCCACTCGACGAAGTGGAGCCGGTGGACGTCATCGTTAAACGCTTCAAGACCGGCGCCATGTCTTATGGTTCAATCAGTAAAGAAGCCCACGAAGCGCTCGCCATCGCGATGAACCGCTTAGGCGGTAAGAGCAACACCGGCGAAGGCGGTGAAGATCCGGCGCGCTACGTGCTCGAAGCCAACGGCGATTCGAAAAATAGCGCGATCAAGCAAGTCGCATCGGGCCGTTTCGGCGTGACCAGTTATTATCTCACCCAAGCGCGGGAAATTCAGATCAAGATGGCCCAGGGCGCCAAGCCAGGAGAAGGCGGCGAGTTACCCGGCCGAAAAGTTTATCCGTGGATCGCCAAAGTGCGTCACTCGACGCCGGGCGTCGGTTTGATCTCGCCGCCGCCCCATCATGACATTTACTCCATCGAAGATTTGGCCCAACTGATTCACGATCTTAAAAATGCCAATCACTATGCGCGCATCAGCGTTAAACTAGTTTCTGAGATTGGCGTTGGGACCATTGCTGCGGGCGTCGCCAAAGGCCACGCCGACGTGGTGCTGATCAGCGGCCATGACGGCGGCACCGGCGCGTCGCCGCAGACCAGTATCAAACATGCCGGCTTGCCGTGGGAATTGGGCTTGGCGGAAACTCATCAGACTTTGCTGCTCAACAATTTGCGCAGCCGCATCGCGGTAGAGACCGACGGTCAGTTGAAAACCGGCCGCGACGTCGTGATTGCCGCCTTGCTCGGCGCCGAAGAGTTTGGCTTTGCCACTACTGCTTTGGTCACACTCGGCTGCATCATGATGCGTGTTTGCCATCTCGATACCTGCCCGGTGGGTGTGGCGACGCAGAATCCTGAGCTGCGCAAGAAATTCGCCGGCGATCCCGCCAGCGTCGTCAACTTCATGCGCTTCATCGCCCAAGAAATGCGCGAGCATATGGCCAAGCTCGGCGTGCGCACGATCAACGAAATGGTCGGCCGCACCGACAAGGTCGAAATGCGTCAGGCGGTGGAGCATTGGAAAGCTAAGGGCCTCGACTACTCGGCGATCTTTTATCAACCTGACGTCGGTCCGGAAGTCGGACGGTATTGTCAGATTCCGCAGAATCACGGTTTGGAAAACGCTCTCGACAATCAGGTGCTGCTCGACTTAGCCGCGCCGGCGTTGGAGCGCAAGGAAAAGGTCAAAGCGACGCTCGACATCCGCAACACCAATCGGGTCGTCGGCACGATTCTCGGCAGTGAAGTGACGCGCCGTCATGGGCCGCAAGGTTTGCCCGAAGACACCATCCATTTTCACTTTCAGGGATCGGCGGGGCAAAGCTTTGGCGCGTTCATACCGCCGGGTATGACGCTGGAGCTGGAAGGCGATGCCAATGATTATTTCGGCAAAGGTTTGTCCGGCGGCAAAGTGGTTTTGTATCCGCCCGAAGGCTCGACCTTCATGCCAGAGGAAAACATCATCGTCGGCAACGTCGCCTTCTACGGCGCCACCAATGGTGAAGCCTATATTCGCGGCATGGCTGGCGAACGGTTCGGCGTGCGCAATAGCGGCGTGCGCGCGGTGGTCGAAGGGGTTGGCGATCATGCTTGCGAATACATGACCGGCGGCCGGGTCGTGGTCATCGGCAAGACTGGGCGCAATTTTGCCGCCGGCATGTCCGGCGGTGTCGCCTACGTTTTGGATGAAGACGGCACGTTTAAGAACCGCTGTAACTATGAAACCGTCGGCTTGGAGCCCTTGGACGATCGCGACTGGTTGGAAGTGGAAGAGATGTTGAAGCGCCACGCGGTTTACACTCGTAGCGCCAGAGCGTGGCAGCTCTTGGCGCTGCGCCAAGAGACCGCCGGCAAATTCGTCAAAGTGATGCCGCGGGATTACCGCCGCGTCTTGGAAGCGTTGCAGGATGCCGAGACCCGAGGTTTGGTCGGCGACGACGCTTTGATGGCGGCGTTTGAAGCCAACAAGAACGACGCGTCGCGGGTGAGCGGCAACTAATACTCTTACGCGGGATTAGAGTTTTTAGTTTTGAGTGTTGAGTTTTTAGTTGAGTCGAAATTCACAACTCAACTTACCAGAGCCGATAGAAAGAGAAGATCGAGAGATGGGTAAGCCGACTGGATTCATGGAGTTCGAACGCGAACTGCCGGGCGATCGTTCGCCGCTGGAGCGGGTGAAAGACTGGCACGAGTTTCACGAACATTTCGCCGAATCGAAGTTGCAACAGCAGGGCGCGCGCTGTATGGACTGCGGCATTCCGTTCTGCCATACCGGCCAGCTGATCAGCGGCATGGCGTCGGGCTGCCCGGTCAACAATTTAATTCCCGAGTGGAACGATTTGGTTTATCGCGGCTTATGGAAAGAAGCTCTAGCGCGTTTACACAAGACCAATAATTTCCCTGAATTCACCGGCAGGGTCTGTCCGGCGCCCTGCGAAGGTTCCTGCGTATTGGGGCTCAACGAACTGCCGGTGACGATTAAAAATATCGAAGCGGCGATCATCGACAACGGCTTCAAGCAAGGCTGGGTCACGGCCGAGCCACCGGAAAAGCGCACGGGAAAAAAAATCGCCGTCGTCGGCTCGGGCCCTTCGGGTTTGGCGTGCGCCGCGCAGCTCAATCGAGCCGGCCATCTGGTGACCGTGTACGAGCGCGCCGATAGGATTGGCGGCCTGCTCATGTACGGCATCCCGAACATGAAGCTCGACAAACAATTCGTTAAGCGGCGCGTCGACCTGATGGCCGCGGAAGGCGTCACGTTCGTCACCAACGCGCATATCGGTGTCGATCTGCCGGCAGCGCAGTTGATCAACAACTTCGATGCCGTGGTGATCTGCACCGGCGCGACCAAGGCGCGCGATCTGCCGATTCCCGGTCGGGATCTCAAGGGGATTCATCTGGCGATGGATTTTCTCCGCGCCAATACCAAGAGCCTGCTCGACTCCCAACATAAGGGTGGCAATTTCATTTCAGCAAAAGATAAGCATGTCATCGTTGTTGGTGGTGGCGATACCGGCACCGATTGTGTCGGCACTTCCATGCGCCATGGCTGCAAAAGCTTGACCCAGTTAGAAATCCTGCCGCGTCCCGCGGACACGCGGCAAGCCGACAACCCCTGGCCAGAATGGCCCAAGGTCTACAAGCTCGACTACGGCCAAGAAGAAGTTGCCGCGCGCTTCGGCGCCGATCCACGGGTCTATCTCACCACCGGTGAAAAATTCGTCGGCGATGACCACGGCAACGTCAAGGAAATGCATGTCTACGATGTTGAGTGGGCCAAAAACGAGCAAGGCGCGTTTATTCCTAAACGAGTGGGAGGATCGGACAAGGTTCTCAAGGCCGATCTGGTGCTGCTCGCCATGGGCTTTCTCGGCCCCGAGGATTCAGTGCTTTCGCAGCTCGGTGTCGAACGGGATTCGCGCTCCAATGCTAAAGCCGAACATGGACAATTCACGACAAACATACGCGGCGTCTTCGCCGCCGGCGACTGCCGGCGCGGCCAGAGCCTGGTCGTTTGGGCGATCAACGAAGGGCGTGGCGCCGCCCGTGAGTGCGATCGTTATCTGATGGGTGCTAGCGGTTTGCCTTGATCGTTTGCTGGCCTTTTTGGAAATCGCAAACTGTTTTCGATCTCGGAATTTTCATCCTAATTACGTCTCCTTTCTTTTAACCTCTGTCTAAACTGACCGGAGCGGCTGTCATCGCTGACAGCATCGCGCCGGTTTGGCTTAGCCTTTGTGAGTGTTATCGATCACTTCTTAACCGTCCAATACCTGGCATCGCCATTGCTTTACCATCTCCGTAGCGAATTGAGTCAGTCGCCTGAAAAAGCCAAACTCTCCGTGAGGGGAGGGCGGAAAGCCACGGATCAGATCACTACGGCCAAGTGCCGTAACCTAGTCTGACTGCCGAGCTGCCAAAAGCGATGCCCCCGGAAGCAAGCTTGGCAGTGAAGGAGTCAGATGATGAAACAGAATACTGCGGGACATAGCGGATCTTTCGAATCTCTCCCAGTTGGGTTAGTCGACGAAAGTTCTTCCTCTCAGGGGTTGGAGTCATCTCAAGCTGCGATGTTTCGGACGCTCGGGCAAGTTCTGGAAAAGCATCGTTGCTCGAGTTTCGAACTCCGAGTGGAAAATGCTGATTACCTGATCAAGGGAAAAATTCCGCCGGTGGTGCAGCAACAACCGAAGCCGTCGTTGCTCCGTTCGGTTCGCGATCTATTCAGCAAGCCGCCGGCGCCCGCCATAGCGGAAAAGACCAACAATGAAATCGAGTTGCGCTTCTCGCCAAACGAGCTCCAAGCTTTGGCCGCGAGAGTGCGCGCTGATCGAAAACCTGCTCCCGAATCGCCGGATCCACACAGCGTCTCTCAGCTGCTGCGCGGCATCGGTTGCCACCTCGACAAACGGCGTGATTGTCTATTGGTCAGCCTCGCCGTCGAAGACCGATGGGTGACGATCGTATCGCGTAACCGCGCCGGTGAGCTGCAGAAGACTCAACAGGACCTCGAGTATTTTTATAATCTTTGGGTCAAGATGTACTTGCAGCGCGGCGACCGGCCGAACGAGACGCTACACAGCGATCCGACCTTCTGCGTGCCGCGTTAATCAAAGAAACTACTAGCTAAACGCTCAACTGCCGCGGCGACTTCAGCGCCGCGGCAGTTTCTTATTAAGCTATTTGATCCAGAGATTATTGAGATCGCCGATGCTCGGAAGCAAGCCGAGGCCGATGCCCGATTGCAAGATTTTATTTTGCGACTGAAAAAAATTGTCACCCCATTTATCGGCGAAGTTATCCTTGTTTACCTTGATGCCGGCGGTGATTTCCTCGGCACTGCTGAGATTGAAAAATTCCTTTGCTTTGCTTTTGAAGTACTCTTCGTCTTGTCCCTTCTTAATCATCTGCACAGCGTCGGCGTAGGCGCTGCGCAGGGCTTTGACCAGCGCCGGCTGTTTCTCGACGGTCTCTTTCAACATGCCGATGGTGGATTTGAGCGGCGGCGAGCCAAAGATTTCTTCGAGCGCAATATCGAAATCCACCAGCACGCGGTAGCGGCCGGACATCACCATGCGCGTGACGTGGGGTTCGAACATGTTGATCGCCTCGACGTCGCCACGCTCGAGTAAAGCGATCAGCGCGCCGGTTTCCGCGGGGATCGACTGAAAGTCTTTTTCGAGATCGAGCTTCTGCTCCTTGGCGATCACCGCGGAGAAAAAGAATGCACCGGTGACTCGGGCGAAGTTGCCGATTTTTTTGCCCTTCAAATCGGCGAAGGTTTTGTACGGCGCGTCTTTCTTAACCACCCAGGAATTGCCCGACCAAATTTGCGGCAGGATCAGACGAATATCCGTGCCGCTCTTCACCAAGTTCACCGCCGTGCTTGGCTGCATGGAGCTGGCGATGGCGCGGCCGAGCTTCACCGCGTTGGCCGCTTCGGTGAAGTCCATCAACATGTTGGTGATCTTGATGCCGTACTTGAGGTCGAGGCCTTTGTTTTCGATCATCGCGGCGATATAGCCGGATTGGCCCGCGGCGCTGGTGGCGAGGTTGATCGCTTGGGGCGCTTGGCCGGCGTGTGTCGATCCGACCGCCAACAGAGTTGCAAGCGCGGCTCTGAGAAATAATTTGGTTTTCATAATTCACCTTCCTCCTTGAGTGTCACTTTGGTTTCGAGTTCGGCGGCGAAGCCATAAATGTCCGGCCCCCATTGCCGTGGTGTCGGGAGCGGATTGGTCACGTAGGCGTCTAAAGTTGCGGGCCGGCGTGTCAGGGTGACGACATAGTCGCTCATGTAGGCGGCCTCGGCCAGGTTGTGGGTGACGAACAGAACCGTGCGGTGCAACTGCTCGCACAAGCGTCGCGTGGTTTGGCGCAATTGCCGCGCGGTCAATTCGTCGACGCTGGCGAAGGGTTCGTCCATTAACACCAAATCGGATTCGATCGCCAAGGCGCGCGCCAGACCGACCCGTTGGCGTTGGCCGCCGGAAAGATAAAGCGGAAACTGGTTGAGGTATTCTTCCAAGCCGACCATCTGTAAATATTTCTTCACTCGTTCTTGCCACTGCGCTTCAGGGACGTCGGCGCCTTTGAGCGCCAAGCGCAGGTTGTCGCCGACGGTTTTCCACGGCAGCAGGCGCGGGCTTTGAAAGACGTAGCCGATCAGCGGCCGCTCTTGTGTTTTGCCGCCGTCGACGAATTTCAATTCGCCGCGGTCGAGCCGTTCCAACCCGACGATGGAATTAAGCAACGTCGACTTGCCGCAACCGGAGGGCCCGATCAACACCGTGACCGAGCCTTCACGCGCTTTGAACGACAAACGGTCGATGACTTTGAAGGGCTGGCCATCTTCGCGGTGAAACCACTTCTCGATATTTTCCACGACGAGTTCGGCCATCTAGCGTCTCCAGACGTCGATCTTGGGGCGCCACGCCGTCAAACGGCGCTCGGCGAGATTGATGGCGCCGTATTCGATGACGATCATGGCGACGACGAAGGTGAGCGTCCAGGCGATGACGCCTTCCATGTTGAACACTTGGTAGGACTTCATCACCTGATAGCCGACGCCGTTGCTGGTGCCGAACATCTCGACCACCACGACGACTTTCCAAGCCAAGCCCAAGCCGTAGCGAGTGGCGGCGAAAATATTCGGCACCAGCTGCGGCAAGATCACCTGGGTGATTTTCATCGCTTTGGTGAAATGAAAAACATGGCTCATGTCCATGAGATCTTTGTCCAAGGACTTCACGCCGGCCCAGATGTTGATCACCAGCATGGGAAAGGTCGTCACGGCTACGGCGAAATAGGAAGCGAACTCGTTGATGCCGAATAGCATGACGGCGATGAGCGCCCACATGAGCCCGGGAATGGTCAGCCCCAACACTACCAACGGCTGAAAAAAATGTTCGCCCATCCGCACCGTGCCCATGTAGATGCCGACGGCGATGCTGAAGCCCATCGCCACGGTAGCGCCGACGAAAACCCGGCGCAGGCTTTGATACATGTGAAAGAAAAACGTGCCGTCGGAAAGTAAGCGGATCGCTTCGTTGACCGTGCTCTGCGGGCTCGGCAGCAGGCGTGGATAAATCAGATAAAGCGTCCACCAAATCGCGATCACGCTTGAGACCGCCAACACCGGCGGTAGCACGCGGGTCAAAAAATCGCGCCCCGCCGAATTATAAACAGGAAGCGATTCGGCTCCGGCGATGGCTGCGTGGCCGCTTAAAGAAGCTTGGCTATCGGATTCACTGGCCATGATTCATTACTGCAATAGAACCGCGCTTGAAGTCAATCGCTAGCGATGACTTACGCCGGGGCAATGTTGACTTGGCGTTCAGCGCCGATTAGTTTCGCAGCAAGCGAATCAATGTCTACATTGGAGGCCCGAACATGGCAGGTGAATTCGGCCCGCGGCCGATGAGCGAAGTGAAAGAAGAACTGCTCGATCGAGCCAAGGGCAACCGCAATCCATTTCTTTATACGATCTACGCTGAAGTGGCGCCGGTAATTCACGGACTTAAATCCGTCGACCGGGAGGATTGGGCCAAAGCGTTCAGCGCTCTCGCGGCGCCCCATGAAGAGCGCGCGGCTCAAGCGGAAGCGGCGGGCGACGCGGCGACGGCGCGCCGAGAATATTTGATCGCCTACGATTGCTATCACGTGGCGCGCTATCCGGCGCCCAACTCGCCGGGGAAGCTAGAGGCTTACAGAAAGTCTCAGGAAAATTTTCTCAAAGCCGCGCGTTACTTCGATCTGCCATTGGAGCGCGTCGAGATGCCATTCAAAGGACAAGCCAGTGAAGGCACTTCCGCCTTCGGTCTTTTGCGCAAACCGAAAGGCGTGGCCAAAGCACCGGTCGTGATGTTGTGGGGCGGCATCGATGCGTTTAAAGAAGAGCGGCCGAGCGACCACTATCTCGCGGCAGGAATGGCGACGTTGGCGATCGACATGCCCGGCGTCGCCGATGCGCCGATTGCCGGTTCGGAAAATGGCGAGCGGTTGTGGAACGCGTTTTTCGATTTCATCGCCAGCCGTGCCGACTTGGACGCCGGCCGCGTCGGCATGCACGGCGGCAGCACCGGCGGCTACTGGGCGACCAAGGTTGCCCATACCCACGCGCACCGTTTGCGTGCTGTGGTCAACCAAGGCGGACCGGCACACTTCGCTTTTCAAAAAGACTGGATCGTCAAGGCGCAGCGCGGTGAGTATCCTTTTGAATTGGCAGAAACTTTGGCTTGCGCCTTCGGCCGTTCCAGCGCCGAAGAGTGGATCGAGTACGCGCCCAAGCTGTCGCTGCTTGATCGAGGCCTCCTCGACAAGCCCTGCGCGCCGCTCTTGTGTGTCAATGGCGTCAACGACAGCGTCTTTCCGATTGCCGATATGTATTTGCTACTCGAACATGGCAAACCGAAATCGGCACGCTTCTACGCCGGCGGCCACATGGGTGGCGGCGATTCGCAGTCGGTGATCGTTCAGTGGTTGAAGCAGCAACTGTCGATGTGACGCTGCTCGCTCGGCGTTAACGGAGATTTTGCTGCTGGTGGCGGAGATTTTCTAAATCCCGCTGTAGCTGATTGCGCTGGATCTGCTCTTGCAGCGAACGAATCTGCTGCTGACGTTGCAGCTCGTTGATCTGTTGCTGGCGGCGCAGCGAGTCGGTCTCGCGTTGAATGCGGTTAATCTGTTGTTCGGTTTGCAAGCGTTGCAGCTGCTGGTCGTTCTTAATTTGATCGAGCTGTTGTTGAATCTGTCCCGCCTCCGGTCTTTGCGGCTGAGACGGATCGAGTTTTTGCTGGGTGATCCGATCCAAATCCTGTTGCGAGCGCTGTAACTGTTGGTCGCGTTTCAAATTATCGAGTTGCTCGTTGGCTTTAAGTTCTTTTGCTTTTTCTTCCTGGCGCGCTTTGGTTTGTTCGCGCAGTATTTCATCGAGTTGATCGGCGGCGGCATAGAGTTCACCCGTGCCGTTCCCAGTTGTGATGATCGCAGCGAGGAAAATGATTGTAGCTTTCATGAATGTTCCCTCAGCGCGCCGAGGGTAGCATAGTGAAGTCGACGAGCTTTTCGGCGTCGAAATTCTCCGGTATCGGCCGTTCTTCGCCTAAGATTTTTAGATAGCCTAGCACCTTCTTGGAGTTGATGGCGCCGTCGGGCGAAAAGATCGCGGTCATCGATTCGTAAGACCGTTCCGCTTCGGCTGCGCTAATTTTGAAGCGGCTGGCGATCATCTTGACCGCTTCGGCGCGATTGTTGCGCTGCCAGTTGACCGCCTCCAGGACGGCGGCGATGGTGCGGCGGATGCGTTCGCGGTTGCTACGGATTTCCGCCTGGGAGGTAAACAGGCCGACGTATGGGATGTCGGCGAGGTCGCCCAGATAAAGAAATTT
Source organism: Deltaproteobacteria bacterium (assembly GCA_009692615.1). Taxonomy (NCBI): domain Bacteria; kingdom Pseudomonadati; phylum Myxococcota; class Myxococcia; species Deltaproteobacteria bacterium. The sequence goes on from SHYW01000020.1 coordinate 43,077, forward strand.
CTTGTAGCCGAGACTCACGGCTTTCTCATCGAAGGGCGGGCTCAAGACCGCGCCGGCCACTTGATTGGTCGTCAATGTCGCGAAGCTGTTGGCCGTTCCGCCGGTGGTGACCAAGTTGATTTGTTTTTCCTCGATGGCGAGTTTTCGCAGTCCAGCGCGGGCGAAGTAATAGGGCGAAGATCGAATATCCGAGATGGCGATGCGTTTACCGATGAGATCTGAGCTTCGATTTATTTCTTTGGTCGTGACCAAGACCCAAGGAGAGTCGCGGTAGAGCGACAGCACGACGACCAACGGCAAGCCCGCCACCGCGGCGTTGATCGCCGACTGCGGCGAAGTGAAGAATTGAATATTGCCATTGAGAATCGCTTGGGGACCGAGCGCGCTACGCATCTGAATATATTCGACGTCGACGCCGGCTTTGGTGTAGAAGCCTTTTTCTTTGGCGATGTCGAAGGGAAGGGTGGAAACCGCCGAGGACGGGTAGCCGATGCAGACTTTCTGCGGCGGTTCGGCGGCGTGTAGCAAATTGCTGAAAAACAATCCAAGTACCGTAAACAAGACCGTCCATTGTTTGGAGGACCGACACGTAGGTCTGCCCCTACAAGGAATGTATGCACGGAATTTTTTGCTTGCACCGTTCATCGTGTTCTATCACCCCGTCATGCCGTAGTACGTCGCGCAGTTGTCCCAGAGAATTTTCCGCTTGTCGTCTGCGCTCAGCGGCAATTCTAAAAATCGTTCCACGGCTTTGGGATACTTGGTGTCGACGTGGGGAAAGTCGGTGGGGAAGACTAGTCTTTCGTTGCCGAGATAATCGATGGTGTATTTCACCGGTTCTTCGTCGCATTCGACGGACGCGTAACATTGGCGCTTGAAAAAATAACTTGGCGGCGAATCTAAATGCGGCGCCCATTGATCGCCGTAGAGTTCCCAGTGTTCGTCGAGACGCCAGAGGAGAAACGGCAGCCAGCCGCAGTTGCCTTCGAGAAAGGCGACGCGCAGCTTAGGATGGCGCGCCAAAATTCCGCCGCCGCAAAACGCGCCGACGGCGAGCATCTGTTCCAGCGGATGAGAGAAAGTGTGGCGCAGCATAAAATCGTAACCGAAGTTGTCGCCGGCTTGGCGCGCCGCGGAATTATTCGCTTCGTGAAAGCCCAGTGGCACGTCGAGATCTTCCAGAGCCGACCACAGCGGTTCGTAGTAAGGCTCGTGCCAGTTGTGGCCATTGACGATATTGGCGCGCAGAAAGATCGCGCGGAAGCCCAGCTGCTCGACGCAGCGCCGCGCTTCGCCGATCGCGTCGTCGATGTTGAACGGCGAAATCATGCCGGCGCCGATGAGCTTCGCGTTGTCCGCTTGGCAGAAGTCATGAAGCCAATCGTTGTAGGCGCGCGCCAACGCGGCGGCGAAGTCCACTTCTAACTCTGGCATGGCGAGCACGTTCAGGCCGCGGCTCGGATAGAGAATTGCCACGTCGATGCCTTCCTCTGCCATTGCCTCCAATTGCACTTGTGCCGACCAGCCGCGCTGATTGTGTGGCGCAAATAATTTCTGATTCTTATGAAAAATATGTCCCGGCGGTGGCAGCGTTCCCGCCGGCGGATCGTCGGGCCGGCCCCAGGCGCGGCCGTCGGGGCCGACCAAGCGCAGGTCGCGCACGTGATCGGTGCAGCCAATGGGCGCACGGTGTGTGAATTTCTTGTCAATGTAACGCCGCCAGAGATCGGCCGGCTCCAAGATGTGCATGTCGCTGTCGAGAATTTTGTAGCCGTGTTTGGCCATTTGAAACCTCCGAGCGTAGAAGCCCTCGTTTCGCTCCTTCGCCACGCGCTTCGCGCTACTCAGGACCTACTCGGGCAAACGGATTAAGCTGCCGATTCCCCGAGTAGCCCGTAGGGCGTAGCGAGGGGTTCCCGCCGGTTCATTTGCTCTCCGGATGCGTCGAAATATATCGCGCCGCTTGCGCCGGGTCCACTCCTTCGGCGCGCAGTTCGACTTGGGCTGCTTCTTCCTGGAGACGAAAGGGGACGGTATACGCCGACAGATCGCCCCAGCCACGGTTGAGCGCCGCGACCAGAGTTTGCTCGGCGATGTTCGCCAGCGGCAGCGGTACGTCGAGCGTCCGGCCCAATGCGGTGGCCAAGCCGACGTCTTTGCGCAGGAGCTTGAGCGGAAAGGTGTCGGTCGCATAGTCGTTGCGAAAAACATTTTGCGGCACTTGGCTGTGCAGCACGTGCATGCGCCCGACCATGCCGCGGCGCACGCATTCCCAGAGTGCTATGGTATCGACGCCGGCTTTAACGCCAAGCGTCAGCCCTTCGGCGATCGCCTGGGAGATCGTGCTGTTGATCATCTGATGCACCAGCTTACAAATGCTCCCCGAACCCAACGGCCCGGCGTGAATCACTTGATCGCCGAAGGCGTCGAGCACCGCTTTGGCGCGCTCGAAGATTTCCTTTTCACCGCCGACCATCACTTCATGGATACCGCGCGCGGCGCCCGGTTGTCCCGAGGCCACAGGAGCATCGAGAACATGCGCGCCTTTGGCGGCGAACAGCGGTTCGAGTTTGCGGATCAGCGTCGGTGGGCTAGTCGAGATGTCGATGTAGATGGCGCCGGGTTTGATGCCGTCGACAATTTGCTTCGCAACTTGTTCGACGTCATTGGGCATCGGCAGCGCGGTCATGACGATATCGCTTCGTGCCGCAAGTTCAGCCGCCGATGGGACGACGGTAGCGCCGCGCTCGCGAAAGGGTTCGCTCGCTTGCGCGCGCAAATCGAAAACGTTGAGCGGAAAGCCGGCGCGCTGGATATGGCCCGCGACCGGGCCGCCCATATTGCCGAGACCGATGAATCCGACGGTTTGCATGTGTTACCCCATTTGTTCTGCTTATCGCAGAAGGAAGATTCGGGTGTCAATGCGCATAAAGCACACGAAAGATTCGGACGGTTCACCGCAGAGGCGCTGAGGACGCGGAGACGGAGTCTTTTTCGCCTGCGGAGATTCTGATAGAAGCCAGTTAGCGAACCGAAGGGAGAACTCCTATGGGCCACATGCTAGACGGGAAATGGGTGGACGACGATCGGATCACGGCCGATGTACGCGGCGCGTTCGTCCGCGCCGACTCGCAGTTTCGCGGCTGGGTCACGGCTGACGGCAGCGCGGGGCCGTCGGGTAGCAGCGGTTTCAAAGCGGAAGCTGGACGGTATCATCTTTTCGTTTCCTACAATTGCCCATGGGCGCATCGGGCGATCATTTTTCGAAAACTGAAGCAGCTCGACGGCGTAATCTCGATGTCGCTGGCCGACAAGCCGAAGAGCGCCGGTTGGGCCTACTCGGAGGCGATCGACGACTTTCGGCCAGAAGAAGACGGCGTGTTTCGTCTGCACCAAGTTTATGCCGCGGCGAACGCCAACTACACCGGCAAAGTCACCGTACCGACGCTATGGGACCGCGAGCGCCGGACTATCGTCAACAACGAGTCGTCGGAAATCATCCGTATGTTCAACGCCGGTTTCCGCGCCCACACGAATGTCAGCTACGATTTTTATCCGCAAGAGCTGCGCGGCGAGATCGATAAGATAAACGAACTGGTCTACAGCCATTTTAACAACGGCGTCTATCGCGCCGGTTTCGCGCGTAGCCAGGAAGCGTATGACGAAGCGGTAAGAAAAGTTTTTGTCTGTTTGGATCAAATGGAAACGTGGCTCGGCGAGCGGCGTTACCTAGCCGGCGATCACATCACCGAAGCGGACTGGCGCGCATTTCCGACGTTGCTTCGCTTCGATCCAGTCTATCACGGCCACTTTAAGTGCAATCTGCGGCGCGTCCAGGACTATCCGAACTTGGTAAATTATTTACGCGAGCTGTATCAGTGGCCGGGGATCAAGGAGACTTTTGACTTGCAGAAGACCAAGGCGGGTTATTACAGCCAGATGAATGTAAATCCGACGGGGATTGTGCCGGTCGGGCCGGACATGAGCCATCTTGAATTGGCGCATGATCGCGGGCGGTTGGCGGCGCGGCCGGAAAATTAATTTCACCACGAAGGACACGAAGTTCGGATTTTAAAGGAGCGCGGACATTCTTATCCGCGTATTCTCGCGGGTTAGAAAACCCGCGCTACTGTCGACACGCGAGAGCACCACGCCACCACCACCGGGCGTATGGCCATACGCTACATTCGGACTCGCTCGCGGAATTTTTTTGCGAACTTTGCGTTCTTTGCGGCCAATCAAATCCGATTGACGCTCTGCGGGCCGACTTTTTCGATGTTGATACGAATTAGCACGCGTTGTTCGTCGGCCATTTGTTTTTTGTAGTCATCCCAGTTTTTGTGCTCGCCGCGCACCGTCTTGTACCAGTAGATCAGTCCATCCATCGCTTGCGGTAGATCGACAACTTCGGCGCTGCCGTGGATCTGCACGAACTTCGAGCCGCTGTATTGCTCGCCGAAGACTAGCATCGACACGCGCGGATCGCGGCGCAGGTGTTTGACTTTGTAAGTCGTGCCGCGCGAGGTCAGGATGACTCGCCCGTCGGCGTCGATGGCCGGCGTCACCAAGGTCATTTGCGGCAAGCCGTCTTTTTGATGGACCGCGATGCAGGCGCGGTGGTTTTCTTGCAAGAACTTCTTTGCGGCTGCTAAATCCACAAAATCCTCCTCAGTCGGGCAAGCCATGGCAGTTCGAACCCTATAGTTTGCCGTCGATCCAAAGTTTTGCCAGTTCAAAGCCGTAGGAATCGGCCTGCTCTTGGCTGTCGAATGTTGCGCGGCGCCGGCCGTAGATCGGATTGCGTTTGGGCCTTTCACCCTCGTCGATCACGATGGTGGCGCGGGCTACCCATTCGCCTTTGTCAACTTCTTCGGCGTCGAGTTCGACGCCGTGGCCTTGGTAAATTCGGTTGTCCATAAGATGAAATGAGACAGAGACAGAGACAGAGATGGAAATGGGGATGGGGCGGTCTCTATCTCAACTCTCTGACTAGTCTTCTAGATGCTAGTTTTCCCGCCGTTCAGCTTGATGCCCAACGCCGCCAGCGCTTCGACTACGGGAATTTCCGCGCCGAGTTCCTTGCCGACCGCGGCGGCGAGCGGCAGATCTTTATCGTAGAGATTGGTGCCGGGATTGAACGTCATCTCGTTGCCGTTGAGTTGGAAGCGCGTCTCCCAGCGCTCCAAAATATTCATCGACTTAGTTTTCTGCATGAGATCCAACGCGGCTTTGTAGCCGATGCCGCCGGCCTTGGCGATCTGCAGCGCTTCGTAAACTACTAACGCTTCCGAAGCGGTGACCATGTTTTTGAAAAGTTTGGTGACATTGCCGCAGCCGAGCGGTCCCATGTGGACGGCGTCCTTGGCCATGGTCATCAAGTGCGGCTTGACGCGGTCGAAGAACGCTTTCTGGCCGCCGACGAGAAATGTCAGGCCGCCTTGGCGCACGACGTTGGGCACGGCGGTCATGCAGGCGTCGATAACGTTGACGCGTTTCTCGGCGGCGGCGAGGGCGACTTTTTTAGTCGTGCTTGGACGGATCGTGCTGTGGAGCAAGATCAACGTTCCCGGCGCGGCGCCTTCGACGACGCCGTTGGCGCCGAGCATGCAGTCGATCACTTCTTGGTCGGTGCGCACAACGACGTCGACGATGGTGCAGGCTTGGGCGACTTCCTTCGCCGAGTTCAATGTCTGCGCGCCCTCGGCGCGCGCTGCTTCCTGGCCTTTCGTCGTGATGTCGAAGGACAGCGCCGAGACGTTTGATAATTTCAAGCGCGAGAGCAACGCGCTACCCATCGCGCCGGTGCCGACAAATCCGATTTTTTCCATGATCTTCTCCTTGTTGTTCTTAAATATGCTTTGGTTGCTATACGTCGGATTGTTACTCACCACGGAGGCACCAAGGACACGAAGGTTTCGGATAAAACAATTCCGAACTTCGTACACTTCGCGGTGAGACGTCCGTTACTCGCTGCCGCCCAACTTCGCCATGACATCCTTTTTAAATAATTCGATCGTGCGCAGCGATTCCGCCAAGGTTAGATCGCCGAAGGCGAATTGGCCGACTAAATAATTCGCCGCCGATTCGTCGAGCTGGGCTTGGAGAAATCTTCTTACTGTCTCAGGGCTGCCGGCGATGGCTTGGCCGATCGCCATCATCTGGTCGAACTCCGGTGAGCGCGGATGGGCCGGCATGCGGGCGCTCATGCGCGCGAGAAAATAAAAATTCTTGTGCCACACCGGATAGGCGCGCCGGGCGACGGTCAGCGCTTGTTGATCGTTGTCGGCGATGACGATAAAGCGGCTGAGCCCGAGCTTTGGCGTCGGTTTGTTGCCGTGCAGCGCGCGCCAGACTTCGAGATATTTTTCGTTGAAGCTACGTGTGTCTTTAGCCGAGTCGAGGCTCACCATGTTTAAGCTTTGCTTGGCGGCGCGCTCGGCGGCTTCCACCGAGTGGACGCCGTACCACATCGGCGGATGGGGCTTTTGCAGCGGTTCGAGCTCCATCGGCACGTCTTTGAACTTGTAATGTTTACCCTCGAAGTTGAGGGTCTTTTGCGTCAAGCCCTGCAAGATCAGCTCGCGTCCCTCGGTGTACATTTCTTGCGCCGAGTTTGGGTCCTGGCCGTACAAAGCATTTTCCGTCGGCGACGAGCCGCGGCCGAAGCCGATCTCCATGCGCCCGCCGCTCAGTTGATCGACCATGCAGATCTCTTCGATCAAACGCAGGGGATGATGCAGCGGCAGGGCATAAACCATGGGACCGAAGCGCAGAGTCTTCGTGCGCTGAGCGATGGCGGCGAGAAACACGCTCGGCGACGGCGCCATGCCGATGGGCGTCGAGTGATGCTCGGCGAGATGATATGCGTAGAAGCCGGCACGCTCGTAGGCTTCGATAAGTTTTAGCCGCGCTTCATAAAATTCACTGAGCGGCAAATCGTTGCGGTCGAGATGATCGAAAATTCCGAAATCCATACCACGCCGGATATATCGTGAATTGAGATCAAATCAAAGCTGCGCGGTGAAAATTAGCACGTTGAAAGAGGGCAAATCCTTTGAGGGCGATTCTGGTTGAAAAATCTGGCGTAGGGGCGCATCTGTGTGTGCGCCCGTCTCAGAGGGCGGACACATAGGTCCTCCCCTACGGGATTTGTCGTCCCAGGCCCAACGATGCTATCTATGGTCAACGGAGATGACGGTAATGGAAAAACCACCGATCAGAAAAGATTACTTCGAAAGCGAGTGCGGTTGCCGCAAGTGGTTCGAGTCCGTGCCCGGCGGGCCAGTCGAAGTGCTAGAAGAAGTCGTCGAGTACTGCGAGATGCACGAGATTGAGAGCGGCAGCGCGTGATGCTTGCGAGAAACCGAAGACGAAAAAGGGGTTTCACCGCAGAGACACAGAGTTCGCAGAGTTCGGAGTATATCTTGATCAATAAAGTTTTTACTCCGCGTTCTCAGCGGCTCTGCGGTGAGCTTTCCGAAAACCTGCGCGTGCTGCGCAAACGTTGAAGCTTAGTAATAGATAGAGTCCAGGAGATTTTGATGGCGCAAGAAACTTCGAGTCCAACTCAGTGGCAAGAACCCGACAAAGGGCAGAACGCCGGCATCGGCAGCTGGAACCGGCCCAACTCGCCATACGACAACTTCATGGAAAGCGAAGGGGTGCCGATTTACCGCGGCATCGGCGTCGAGCGCGTGCAAGAGCTGCCGTTCAAACCGTGGAAGCGGCTGGGCGGAAGAGGAACGTTTATTCAGCTCTACGGCACCGAAGGTTTGTGGGGCTGTTACGTCGTCGAGATTCCCGGCGCCGATGGGCTCAAGGCCGAGCGCCACATGTACGAAGAAATTTATTTGGTCGTCGAAGGGCGCGGCACCACCGAAGTGTGGGTCGACGGCTCGGCGCGCAAACATCAGTTCGAGTGGCAAACCGGTTCGCTCTTTTCGATTCCGATGAACGCTTGGCATCGCGTGGTCAACGCGCGCTCGACGCCCGCGGTGTTGCTGGCGGCGACCACGGCGCCGAACATGGTCAACCTGGTGCGCAACAGCGATTTCATCTTCAACTGCCCCTATGTTTTCAAAGACCGCTACAACGACGGCGAAGACTTCTTCAAGCCCAACGTCGATGTCGTGCCCGATCCGCTGCGCGGCCTGGCCATGAGCAAGACCAATCTGATTCCCGATGTCTTCAACAGCGAGTTGCAATTGGACAACCGCCGCTCGCCCGGCTACCGGCGCATGGAACCGCGCATGACCGAAAATGTTTTTTATCAATTCATCGGCGAGCATGAGAACGGCCGGTATTCGAAAGCCCACGCCCACGCGTCGGCCGCGGTCTTGGTCTGCATCAAGGGCAAAGGCTACACTTACACGTGGCCAGTGAAGTATGGTCTCACGCCGTGGAAAGACGGCCACGCCGACAAGATCATTCGCCAAGATTACGATCACGTCGGCATGGTCAGCGCAGCGCCGATGAGCGGCGACTGGTTCCATGCGCACTTCGGCGTGAGCAAAGAACCGATGCGCCTGTTGGGCTGGTATGGGCCGAATAATCACCGCGCGCAGCAACCCGGACGGCCCGGTGAAAAAGCCATCGACGAAGGCGCCATCGACGTACGCGACGGCGGCACGGCGATTCCTTACGACGAGGAAGATCCGTTTATCCGCGCGGAGTACGAAGAAATCCTAAAAAAAGAAGGCGTGACTTCGCGGGTGACGGATAGTTTGTTTCGGCGGACGTAGATTGGGATTGCGGTGTGACAAATCGACTAAATTGGGCTGTTTATGCTACTCTGACATTATTAGAATAGACGCCGGAAAATGACAGGGCGGTTAACGCTCCGTTGCGAAGCAATTAGGGAGGAACTTATGAAAGCGGTCAAGGTAGAAACCGACGGGTCGATTAAACTCCCTAAAGAAATGCTGCGGCTGTTCCCGACTTCGAGCGAGTTGGCGGTATGGACGGAAGGAGACATGATCGTTTTGAAGCGGTTACACCCGCTAAAGCCGTCGCGAATCGCCGAACGAATTCCAGAGAATGGGCCGTCACTTGCGGATATCGCGACTGAGGTACACGGCATGAGGCGCGAGACGCGGCGGCGGCGTGGCTAAAGTCCGAGTCGTGCTGGATACCAATGTCTATGTCTCAGCGCTGCTGTGGACCGGCATCCCGCACCGGCTGCTGCGCTTGGCGGAAGAAGGCGATCTGGCGTTAGTGACCTCTCCATCGATTCTGGAAGAGTTACGCGATGTGCTGCGGCGTCCGAAATTCAGACTCAGGATCAGAACGTTGCAGACTTCCGTGGCGGAACTCATGGAATCGCTGTTGAGCGTGGTTGAGGTGATTCCCGATTCGGTGATGGAGCCGGTCATCAAGAGAGATCCAGACGACGATAAAATTCTCGCCTGTGCGGTGGCCGCACAGGCGCCGTGGCTTATTTCTGGAGACGATCATCTGCTGAGCCTAAAGCGGTACAATGGGATTTCAATCGTTACGCCGAGCCAATTTTTGCGTGCATGGAAGAGCGTCCAATAGGCTACCATCATCCAGAAAACATTAAGATCGGAACGATCTGAAATAAAAGTTCCAGCATAACACTTCGACTGTAGTGCTCGAACACTATCAGCGTGAACAAATAACTCTAGCGCCTGTTGGGCTGGTACAGCCCCAACAACCCGGCCGGCCGGGAGAAAAAGCCATCGACGAAGGCGCCATCGACGTGCGCGACGGCGGCACGGCGATCCCCTACGACGAGGAAGATCCGTTTATCCGCGCGGAGTATGAAGAAATCTTGAAGCGAGAAGGCGTGACTTCGCGGATGACGGGTAGTTTGTTTCGGCGGAAGTAGAGCCGGTTGTCGATGCTGCGAACGAACTACCCTGGCGTTCGTCTGAGGATTGGCACAATGACAAGCCGTAGGGGAATCGCAGTCTCAATCGCCGACGCGTGGTCAATACGATGGTTTCCTCAACACACTTATACAAATTGAGTTTGATGGTTATGTTGACGCGTCATCGTAACTGAGTTACCGTTCCTTGCATGAGCACCTTACCTACCCGTGCAAAGCGCCTTGCCGGCGGCCGGCCGCGTACCAGCGATCTGAGCCGCGCTGAACAGTTGCGCCACGCCAAACGCGCGCAGCGCGCCCGTGAAGGAGATGCCGGTCAGACGGAGGCCCGGATCAAGTTACCCAAGGTGTTGGCTCAACGCCTATCGTTCGCGTCACGGCAACCGGGATTCGTCGCCGTGCTGACCGAACTCCTGGATTCCGAAACGATCGAAGTAGGACGCTACCCGCAGCTCAAATTTTTGTGCTGGAATCGGCGCAATCATTTTCTCACTGCTCACGACGCGTGGAGTCTGTACGAGCGCAATTGGCGTTTTGTCGAACCGAATCGACTTGAGACGTCGGAGCGTCAGTTGATCGAGACGCTCTCTGCGCGCTTCGGCGGCGGGATCATGCATGGCTGAGTATCGGCGTCCACGCCACCGTAAGGTCGCGCGTGTTCTTGACGCCCTCGACGCGGCGGTCCTGGCACGAACCCATTGCTGTTTCGGCGGCGGCACGCGCATCGCGCTGGAACTTGACGAATTTCGCGAGTCGGAAGACATAGATTTCATTTGTTCCGACCTTGTCGGCTATCGCACTCTACGTGCCACTGTTGAAAATCGCTCGCTCGGGATTCTGCGGCCGAAATTACCAGCGGGCGTGTCGTTACTTCGCGACGTGCGCGCAGATCAATACGGTATTCGTACCGTGTTCGGCGTCGATGGCGAGCCGGTGAAGTTCGAAATCATCCTCGAAGCGAGAATTCAGGTAACGGCTGCCAAAGTCAAAAGCATTCCAGTGCCGGTCCTGAGCCGAACCAGTTGCTTCGCGGAAAAATGGCTGGCCAATGCCGACCGCTGGAATGACACCGCGGTTTTAAGCCGCGATGCGTTCGACTTGGCGTTCATGCTGCGCGCTTGGGATATCGACGAAGCGCGCGCCGGCGCGGAACTTGCCGGCGGCGCCTATGGCGATGCGATTCGCCGTGCCGCGCGTGCCGCGAGCACCAAGCTCCTGGAAGATGCCAAGTACCGAAAGTACTGTGCCCAGAACCTCGGGATCGCCGATTCGAAGAGCCTGGTGCCGGGATTGAAGAAGCTCGCGAAAGTAGCAAAAGATCTGCCTTGAATCCCACCGTTTGATAAACAAGGTTGTCTGGAAATTAATGTCTCGGTTATTGACGAGTGATTAAATTTGATTGCTCGATGAACATGGTTCAAAAAAGATTGTCGAGATTGATGGTCTGCGAGATTGTTGTGACCCCGCGGACCCGTGGATTCAGCGCTAAGTGAATCATTGATCCGCAGTTTTTTCATGATTAGCTCTACCACTAAGCTTTGGTTTTTTGGCGCGATAGAGAAGCCAAGCTTTCCAGCAAGGCTTTGAGCAAGTTCGCGATCAGAAGCGCCCGTTCTTCAGATGTAGCGGCAAAGGATATTGCTTTGAGTTTCAGCATGGGGAATCTGGGAAATTTTCTGTCGTGGCAACGTCAATATGTCATGTTAACAGCAACGCGATTATGTCAGGGTAGTGCGTTGGGTTGAGGTCGTAAGTTAGAAACCTGGCCATAGCGGAACCCCACCTTGTTGGAGTTGGTTCGATATAGGCCAAGTGTGTGCG
>SHYW01000021.1 GCA_009692615.1 Deltaproteobacteria bacterium
GACGCACACACTTGGCCTATATCGAACCAACTCCAACAAGGTGGGGTTCCGCTATGGCCAGGTTTCTAACTTACGACCTCAACCCAACGCACTACCCTGACATAATCGCGTTGCTGTTAACATGACATATTGACGTTGCCACGACAGGACTTCGACAACCTTTCCTGCCGGATCGCCTAGATCTAATCTTTGAAGCGGCCGATCCATACCGCGAAGGCTTCGAGGAATTTCTTCACATGCTGGCGGGTATTCTCGTCCGTGAGTTTACAGTCGCCGTCAAACAGCGGCGCGGCCGAAGGAATCTTGATCTCCGGCTGCGACATGACATGGGTTTCGGTGAAAACGAACGTCTGACGCAACGCATGCTGACAACGAATCGTCCCTCCTAATCCGGGAGAACAACCCATCAGCGCCGCGGCTTTGCGGTTGAGCACGCACTTGCCGCTCGGCCGCGACGCCCAGTCGATGGCGTTTTTTAACACGCCGGGCACGCCGTAGTTATATTCCGGCGTGACGATCAACAGCGCGTCGGCGCCGCCGATAAATTTTTTCATATCCGCCACCGGCTCGGGATCGCCCTGGGCGAAGACATCGTCATTGTACGGCGGAATATCGCCGAGCCGCGTGTAGATTTGAATTTCCATCCCCGCCGGCGCCAACTCCGCCGCCGCGCGCAACAATCCTTTGTTAATCGAAGCCCCACGTAAACTGCCGCAAATCCCAGCCACTCGAATTGCCATCGAACCTCCAAGAAATAATTTATTGAGAAATTCTGCCAATCGCAGCACGGGCCGGTCGCGACCGGCCCCTACCCGATCTTTGTATTACTATCTATTAGCTATTGGAATTTGCTTCGCCTGAGCAAATTTTTTGCTCAGCGATCGCCACCCCACCACCCCAGGGCGTATGCCATACGCGCCTACATCCGGATTTCCTCTTGGATTTTATTTGGCGCCCTTTGCGTTCTTTGCGGATAATACTCCGAATCCGAATCTTCAATGCAGATAGCCGCTGCCGCCGCCTTCCGCTTCGGCCATCGCCAAGTTGTAGCGCACGGCGTCGAGATGCGGGTGGATTTCCAAGGCGCGGCGAAAGTAGATCGCCGCTTCGCGGAATTGGCTCGCCGCCATATGGCAAAGCCCTTGGCCCGAGGCGGCGCCGAAGTGATTGGGATTGCGCGCCAAAGCCTCCTGGCAATCGGTGATCGAACCTCTGAAGTTTTTTAGCATGAAGCGAACCGTGGCTCGCTTGTTCCAACCTTCGGCAAACGCCGGCAGCAGCTCGATCACCCGGCGAAAATATTCTTCCGCCTCTTCGAGCCGGCGACCCTGCATGGCATCGACGCCGGCGCGAAACAGCCGATCCGCTTCAGAGTCTCCCGACCGGCACCAAATACCCCACAGCAGCGCCTCCGCCGTCGCGGCCAACTCCGGATCGTCGCCGCGCAAAGCCACGAGCGCCTCTTGTTCGTTGGTTGGGTACATAAAATAAAGGTGCCAGTGGTCAGTTGTCAGTTCCCAAAAATATCCGGCGCCGAAAACTAAACACTAAAAACTCAGCACTAAAAACTATTCAAACCCATCCACTCCGCCGCCTTCGCCGCCGCGGCGCTCAACACTTCATCGTCCGTCCGCTTGGCGCTCTTGAGCATGTGAAAGGAATGATCGCCGCCTTCGATGATGAACAGGTCGACCGCCTTGCCGAGTTTTTTTAACAGCGGCTTGAGCAATTTCAAATCCGCCAGCCCGTCACGCGAACCCTGCAAGAATAGCATCGGCAATTTAATCTCGGCGAGATGCGCGCCGCGCTCGGCGCCGGGCTTACCCATGGCATGAAGCGGAAAGCCGAAATAAATCAAACCGCGCACGCCGTCCAGCGGTTCCTTGGCCGCCGCCAAAGATGTCATGCGTCCGCCCATGGATTTGCCGCCAGCGAATAGCGGCAAGTTACCGGCGAGTTTTTTCGCCGTCGTCACCGCCGCGCGCACGGTATCGGTCAACACCGACTCGGCATCGGGCCGCTTGATGCGCTTTTCCATATAGGGAAACTGATAGCGCAGCGTCGCGATCCCCAACTCGGCCAACTTGACGGCGCTTTCTTGCATGAACTTATGGCGCATGCCGGCGCCCGCGCCGTGGGCGAGCACGAGCAGCGCCTTGGCGCCCGCCGGCATCAACAACAATCCCGACACCATGCCCGACGTAGCGTTGGGGATCAATTGAATGTCTCTCAATGTCGGAGAACTCATGACCTGTTCGTCTAGCAGTTAGAAGCGAAAAACGCCAACCTGTTTGCGTCGTTCGTTCCACGCCGAGAGTAAATACCAAACCGCCATCAAGCCCGCCACACCCCAAAGCGCCGCCGTCCAGCCAAGGACATTGGGCAAAAAGACGCCATCGCCCAACTGACGCAGCCAATCGGTACGCAGTAGAATCATCCGCGTCGTCGACGCGCCCAAAGCGAAAAAGGACAGCGCGATCCAGAGTTTCACATGGCCTTCGCCGCACCGCCAGATCGTCCCCGCGCCGCAGCCCTCGGCGAGCAGCATGCCGAAACCGAAAATCGTCCCGCCGAAAAAACTGCCGAGCCAAAACGACGGGAAAACCCATTCGCTGGCATCTTTCAAATCGCCGGCCTTGAGAATCGCGAAGCCAATCATGCTAAGTGTCAACGCCAACGCAGCCGCGCGCGTGTGTTCGCTCTGACCGCTCAAATACGGCTCGCGAAAAGCGTTGACCAGACAAAAACGCGAGCGCTGAAATACGATGCCGAAGGCCACACCGAAATATAAAAACAATGCCAACCGACCATGGCCCAAAAACTGATAGAAACTTCCGGCCACGATCACGCCCACGATCACGAACACGCCCAAGCGCGGCTGAAGTTTGAACGCCGAGGAAGCGGCCAGCGCCGGCGGCGGCGCTTCGCAGGGCGAGATAAAACTAACCTGGCCTTTTTCGATCTGCCGCACTCTTTGCCAGACGATCAATCGCGACGCGGCGAAACTGCCGATCACAAGACCAGCCATCATCGCCAAACCGCTGGCCGACAATGCCGACAGCGCGCTGAAAAATCCGCCGATGTTGCAGCCGAACGAAAGCATGGCGCCGATACCCATCAACAATCCACCGATGGCGCCTTTGGCGATCTCAACCGGCGGCGCACCGCGAATCGCGAACTCCCGGCTGAGCAGCGCGGCAGCGAAACCGCCGAGCAGCAAACCGATATTTAACACCGATCCTGAATACAGCAGCGGCGGCAACAATTCAGGCTGATCGATCGCACCGACAAACTTAAAAAGTGAATCGCCCCAGTTGCGCAGCCCATCCGAAGCCGTCCACGGCCGGTCGAAAGCGAAAAGAAAAACATTGAGCACGGCGATCACCAAAGCGGAAGGAATCACCGGCCAGGGCCGCGAGAAAACTTGCGCGAACTGCCAGCGCAGGAATGGCGTGAAGGAAAGCGGCGGTTCAGATTTCATGCGATGGCAACGTGTTTGAAAAGTATGCGTCCAGCAGTTTTAAGCACCCTCTCCCTCTGGGAGAGACTTCAAATTTGGCTGAGAGATCTTGTCGGGGCGACTCTGTCGCGCTACCATGCATCGAAGGCTAGAAACGAACCACTTGAAACGTCCCGCAAACGTCGGACTTTCATCGGGACAATACGCGGCCATTACTCGTTGTCATTGAGCCGTGGGAATCGTATCCGTGGGACATGTTCGTCGATACAACTTCCCACGAGGAATTCACGCCGGTTTCGCTCGTGTGCGCGGCCTTCAAACTCTTCTCCCTACAAATCGTGACCATAGCAATCCGTGCCAGGTTTGCGATTTCGCGCGGGCGCGGATCTTGTTGTACTCGACGTATTATGTTTCTCGTCGGCGAGCCGATGACGGATGAGAACAATCGTTGCGGGTATGATGCAACAACGACACGCGATATTTTTTTGCGCAGCGTTAACCTATTCGTTTTCACTGTCATCACCAGCGAACGAAGCTGGCATAAAGGTAAAACTCTCACAGCTGTCATTCTGAGCGTCAGCGAAGAATCTCGACTTGTATGCCACTTACGAAAATGAAATCTCTCGCGATACTTGGGATGACGGCTCGGCTGCATCAATACCGTATCACCCATTTGAATTGAGCCAACATACAAATTCCTCCCATTGTAGCGACTTCGCGGCGAAGCTTGTATAAGAAAGCTCGGAACTTTTCGTTAGCTTCACGATTTCAATGTCGGCACCTCACACTGAACCTCTCTGGACCCGCGCCTTTGTCTTGCTCTGCGTCGTGCAGTTTCTCGGTTACGCGCAACATTTCGTTTTGCAGCCGACCATTCCGATTTACGTCACTCAACTCGGCGCTTCGCCCTTCGTTGTCGGCCTGGTGATGGCTTCCTTCGCCGCCACCAGCATGTTGCTGCGGCCTTTGGTCGGCTACTGGTCCGACCGCTGGAGCGAAGCGGGCGTGATGATCTCGGGACTGCTGATCCAAGGCGCCAGCGTGCTGCTCTGCTATCTGCCCTTTGTCGGCACGACCATGCTCGCCAATAGCTGCCGTGGCGTCGGTTGGGCGAGCGTCAACTCCGGCGGTTACGCGCTGCTCGCCCAACGGGCGCCGGCGGCGCGCCGTGGCGAAGCCTCGGGTTACTACAGCGGCGCGCAAGGCAGCGCGACAATTATTCTTCCGGCGCTGGCGCTGTGGTTGATCGACGCGCCCTTCGGCGGCTTTCGCGTCGTCTTCGCGGTTTCCATGACCATCGCCGTTTGCGGCGCCGCCCTCGGCCTCATGCTGCGCGAGGGAACGAGCAACGCCGCGCGCCAACAACGCAACCATCACGCCGGACCTTGGTGGCGCAAGATCGTCAGAATTCCCGAGAAAGACATTTTGCTCGCCTCCGGATTACTGTTCGGTTTGCACGTGACATTGCCCGCCGTCGCCGGTTTTCTCGTTCTCTACGCGCGTCAGCTCGGTATCGAACATTTCGGCTGGTACTACGTCGTCAGCGGCGCCACCAGTTTGATCGCCCGTCCGCTACTCGGCTGGGCATCGGACAAGATCGGCCGCGGCGCCGCCATCGCCGTCGGCTTGGGCCTCGAAGCGCTGGCGCTTTGCGTCGTCGTCAACGCCACGACACTGAGCGGCATGCTCGTCTCCGGCGCGCTCTACATGACCGGTTCCGCCATCGGCACCGCCGCGACGTTGGCCCTAGCTCTCGAACACGCCAATCCCGAGCGGCGCGGCCAAGTGATCGCGACTTATTCGATGGCATACCCGCTCAGCGCCGGCGTCGGCTCGCTGCTCACCGGCGCGGCGATTCAGCTCGCCGGCTATTATTGGATGTTTCTCTTCGCCGCCGCGCTAAACATTCCCGGCCTGATCGTCGTCTACAAAAACCGCGCAAGCTTGAAATGATCAAAACATTTATCTCACCACGAAGAGCACGAGAGGAAATCGCTCATAGATTGGTAGGATGCGGTGAATCCGCGAACCGCATCATCGAGCGACGGCAATTTGCCACCAATGATGCGGTTCCCTGCGGTCACCACATCCTAAGACTTCCGTACCTTGGCGTCTTTGCGAGATATATTCCGAGACCGACCGGTGCGCGAAGCGCACCCTACGAAACCCTTCGCGTCCGGAGCCTGTGGTGAGCCCCGCCGAACCATGCCTTCGTGGTGAAAATTTAAATTGCATTTGCGCCCAATGACCACACCTCAATCGCAATCACTCTGGACGCGCTCTTTTATCTTGCTTTGCTGCGCGCAATTTTTGGGCTCGTCGCAGCATGCCCTCTTGCAACCGACTTTTCCGCTCTACATCACATCGTTGGGCGGCACGCCGTTTCAAGTCGGCCTGGTGCTCGCCTGCTTCGCCGTCACCAGCGTGGTGTTTCGTCCGCTGATTGGCGCCTGGGCCGACCGCTGGTCCGAACCGGGCGTGTCGATTTGCGGTTCGTCATTATTATCCGCCGCGGTGTTTTTTTGTTTCATCCCCTTCATCTCGGCGCTGATGTTCGCCAGCGCGCTGCGCGGTCTCGGCTGGGCGGCGATGAGCGCGGCGGGTTATTCGATGTTGGCCTTGAGCGCGCCGCCGGCGCGCCGCGGCGAAGCGTCCGGTTATTACAGCGGCGTCCAGGCGAGCGGCACGATCTTATTGCCGGCGGTGGCGCTCTGGCTGATCGCCCAACCGTTCGGCGGATTCAATGTTGTCTTCGCCGTCGCCATCGCGTTAGCGGCATTCGGCGCCGGCATAAGCACGATGCTGAAGCGCCACATGCCGAAAAAAATCCATCATGCCGAGCCCGCCGACGCGCCGCCCTGGTGGCGCGAGATTCTCAATGTCTTGGACCGCGATATTATCCTCGCCTCGGTGTTGTCATTTTTTTCCCACGTCACCTTTCCCGCGGTGGCGAGTTTTCTCGTGCTCTACGCCCGCGACATCGGCATCGACAACATCGGCTGGTTCTACGCCGCCAGCGGGACGACGAGTATTCTCGCCCGGCCGTTGCTCGGCAAAGTTTCCGATCGCATCGGCCGCGGCCGCGCCCTGCTCGCCTGCTTTATCCTGCAAGCGCTGGCGCTATTTACGCTCGGCTACGCGACGAATTTAATCGCGCTGATAATTTCTGGCATGCTCTACATGGTCGGCTTGGCGATGAGCAGCTCGACCACGCTGGCCATCGCCATGGAACTCGCCAAACCCGAACGGCGCGGCCGCGCCATGGCAACTTTCTCCATTGCGTTACCGCTCAGCAACGGCGTCGGCGCGCTCGTCTGCGGCAGTTTGGTGCAATGGGGCGGTTATTTCGCGATGTACGCGGTTTGCGCCGCGATCGCCGCCGGCGGTTTGTTGATTACGATCGTCAATCGGGCGCGGCTGAAATGATACGAACGGTAAGGACATTTTCACCACGAAGGGCGCGAAGGTTTTCGTAGGGTGCGCTTCGCGCACCGGTCGGTCTCGGAATATCTCTCGCAAAGGCGCAAAGACGCAAAGTTCGGAAATGAAGAAATGAGTTCGTTTGAGGCTTTTTTTCTTTACACGAAACAAACGAAGGGATCGGCGATCATCGTAAGAGCGAAAACTTTTTCGCCCCTACAAACAACCTTCGTGCTCTTCGTGTCCTTGGTGGTAAATAAGCCGATCTGAACGAGCACGAGTCACGAACACGAACAACGATGACCGATTCCGACACGATCTGGACAAAAACATTCCTGTTACTGTGCGCCGCGCAGTTGCTCGGCTATGCGCAGCATTTCATGCTCGCGCCGGTGCTGCCGCTTTACGTCACGCAACTGGGCGGCTCGCCGTTCGTCGTCGGCATCGTGTTGTCATGTTTCGCTATTACAAGCGTGCTCGTTCGGCCGCTGGCCGGCGGTTGGGCCGACCGGCGCAGCGAATCGCTGGTCATGATCGCCGGTTTGCTGTTTCAAGCCGTGAGCGTGTTTCCCTGTTTCATCCCATTGATCCCGGCCGCTGCGCTGGCCAACGGCGCCCGCGGCGTCGGCTGGGCGGGTTTGAATACCGGCGGTTACTCGCTGTTGGCGCGCATCGCTCCTGCGGCCCGGCGCGGCGCGGCGTCGGGGCTTTACAGCGGCGTGCAAAGTTCGGCGCAGATTCTTTTTCCGCCGCTGGCGCTCTGGCTGCTCCACGCTTCCTTCGGCGGTTACGGCGCGGTCTTCATCGTCACAGCGCTGTTCTCCGTCGCCGGCGCGCTCATGGGCTTGCTCTTGGCGCCGGCGGTGGCGCGGCCAATTTCAACGCAAATTGCTGAAGCGGAGATGCCATGGTGGCGAGAAATTTTTCACTTCATCGAGCCGGAAATATTACTGCCGTCGATCTTATTACTCTCGCTCAACATCTCGCTGCCGGCGCTCACCAACTTCATCATTCTTTATGCCAAGGAGTTGGGCATCGCCAATTTCGCGCCCTACTTCGTCTGCATCGGCGCCATCAGCATGTTCGCCCGGCCGCTGCTCGGTCGCTTGTCCGATAAAATCGGCCGCGCCCGCTCGGTTGCCGCCGGTTTCGCTTGCCAAACAATCGCCTTGTTGCTGATCGCCATGATGACGAATTTGATCGGCGTGATTTTCTGCGGCGCGATTTATATGCTCGGCAACGCCATCGGCAGTTCGACGACCTTGGCGTTGGCGGTCGAGCGCGCCGATCCCAAACGGCGCGGCAAACAAATGGCGACCTTCTCCATCGCCTATCCGCTTAGCTACGGCGTCGGCTCGCTGATCACCGGCGGCGCCATCGACATCGCCGGCTACGTCGGCATGTTTCTCCTGCTCGCCGCACTGCAGGGAGCAGGATTGTTTTTTGCCCTTGGACAACGCGCCAAACTGTAAAGAATTGGAGTGATGGAGTACTGGAGTGGTGGAGTGATGGGCGCTCTGAAAACCCAATACTCCATTACTCCAGTACTCCAATTGTTCCCCAGCCCATGAGTTTTTCTCTCCGGCGTGTTACCAATCGGCAATGCGCACGGCACCGCCATCCGATTCCATCTGGACCCGCCCCTTCGCGCTGCTCTGCTTAGCGGAGTTTCTCGGTTACGCCCAGCACTTTGCTTTGCTACCGACACTGCCGCTTTACATCACCCAGCTCGGCGGCTCGCCGTTCATCGTCGGTCTGGTGATCGCCGCCTTCGGCGTCACCAGCGTGATTTCCCGGCCGATCATCGGCTACTGGGTCGACCGCTGGAGCGAAACCGGCGTGATGGTGCTCGGCATGGTCGGCCAAGCGCTGAGCGTGCTGTTTTGCTTCGTGCCGTTTAACGCGGCAATTTTATTTTCCAACGCCCTGCGCGGCATCGCCTGGTCGGGCATGACCGCCGCCGGCTACACGCTCTTGGCCACCGCGGCGCCGCCGGCCAGGCGCGGCGAAGCCAACGGCTATTTCGGCGGCGTGCAATCGAGCGCGACGATTATTTTTCCCGCCATCGCCCTGGCGATCATCGACGCGCCCCTGGGCGGTTATCACGCGGTGTTTTTCTTCGCCATGACGTTAGTGTTGAGCGGCGCCGCGGCGGCTTGGGCGCTGTCCCGTGCCACGCCAGCCCGCCCTCTCAAAGCGCGACTAGACGTGTCGGAACCTTGGTGGCGCGAAATTTTGACCGTCGTCGATCGCCACATTCTCACCGCGGCGTTGCTGATCTTTACGTTGAACTTGTCCCTGCCCTGTTTTTTCAGCTTCGTGGTGCTCTACGCCCGCGAACTCGGCGTCAGCCATTTCGCCTGGTACTACGTCGCCGTCGGTATCACCAGCGCCTTGAGCCGGCCGCTCTTGGGACGCTTCTCGGACAGACTCGGCGCCGGCCGCTCGTTGATCATCGCCTTCGGCCTGGAAACCGCCGGGTTACTGACCATGACGTTCGCCAACAATCTTGTCGGGCTCATAGTGAGCGGCGCGCTTTGGCACATGGGCGCCGCCATCGGCAGCGCCTGCATTGTTGGATTGGCGATGGAGTCCGCGCCAGCCGAACGGCGCGGCCGCGCCATGGCGAGTTTCTCCACCGCCTTCCCGCTCAGCAACGGCACCGGCGCGTTAATCAACGGCATCGTCGTCGAACTCGCCGGCTACCGCTGGATGTTCACCATCGCCGGCATCATCTGCGCCAGCGGCTTTTTGCTAATCTGGAAACATTGGGCGAAGTTGAAGTGAGGAAACCGAGTGACAGTTTTCGGGAATCAAATTTGGGATTCGGATTTTTCTCGCGCCAAGCACGCAAAGGGCGCAAAGGAAGAAAAAAATGAAATTCCGACTTGGCGATCTTGGCGTGCTTGGCGCGAAATCTTCCGATATCCTTTTTTGCGCTCTTTGCGTTCTTTGCGGTTAAATCTCCGAATCCGAATTTTCTACTGCAGCCGCGCGAAGAAACCGCTATCGTCAAATTTTTTGCACAGACTCATATCGGCGATGTCCTCCGGCTTGAGCTCGGCGGCTTTGGGATTGATGCCATGTTGGGCCATCAATTTTAATACCGAAGCGATGCCCGCCAGACTCGGGCAAGGTTTGCGTGGAATTGTCTCGGCGATGGTGCGATAGGCGATCTCCACGCGATCGGGCCGGTCGAGCCGCAGATTGCGCGCGATGCTGTCGACGACGGTTTTTTTGTTCGCCGGATTCTGCACGAACGCCGCGCCCTCGACTACCACCTTGGCGAGATTTTCCACGATCAGCGGATTGGCGCGCATATATTTGCGCGAGGTCACCAAACCCGATGCCTGGTACGGCACGTTCGCTTTACCGAGATCGAACAGCATCGGGAAGCCCTGATCGAGCACCATCTTCTCGACCTCGGGATTGAAAAACGCCGCGTCGATAGCGCCGGCAAACAGCGAGCTCATGCGCTCCGGCGTGCTGCCGGTATTTAACAGCGTGATGCGGTCGCGCCGCGGCACCAAGCCGATTTGATCGAGGCCCACGTAAGTAGCCATCGCCAACGAGCCGGACGGCGTGCCGATGCCGACTTTCTTACCCTTTAAATCCTCCGCGCTCTTGATGCCCGGACGGACGTTCAGAAAATAATTTAATTTGTCTTCCATGCCGAGCAGCATGGTCATATCGCCGCCGGCGGTCACGGCGTTGGTCACGTGGGAAGCACCGAGCAAGCCGAACTGAATATCGCCGGCGAGCATCGACTGCATCGCCCGCCCAGCGATGATGTAAATCAACTGCGGCTCAAGATTGTACTTGCGAAAGATCCCTTGCTCCTTGGCGATCCACAACGGCATGGCGTTGCCACCGATGGCGCCGTAAGCGAAGAGAAACTTGGCCGGCGGTTCCGCGGCGCGGGCAAGCGCGGAAATCATGCAGCAAACATACACCAACGTGAGCCACCGTAGCTTCATACGGATTCCCTCTGAATCCTAAACGGCTTGAACTAAGTTAGATAACCCGTCCGTCCTGAGTAGGCCCAATGGGCCGTACCAAAGGGCTTGAACGAGTTCAGCCTAAGCCTTCTGCCGCCGCCCCTGGCCAAACAAAATCTTCTTGCCTTCTTCAGTCATCCCCGCCGAACCGACATTGATCGTCTTGGCGAGCGCGTAAGCGCGCACCACCGCAGGGCGCTTCTGAATCGTTTCGAACCAGCGCTGCAAATTTGGAAAGTCCTTCAAGTCCTGCCCCTGCCGTTCGTGCAAAACAATCCACGGATAGCAGGCCATGTCGGCGATGGAATAATCTCTGGCGACGAACTCGCGATCTTCCAAGCGCTCGTCGAGCACGCCGTAAAGCCGTTCGGTTTCTTTCGTGTAGCGCTCGATGGCGTAAGTAATTTTCTCAGCCGCGTAACCGCGAAAATGATGATTCTGCCCGAGCATCGGCCCGAGCCCGCCCATTTGCCAGAACAGCCACTGCATCACGTCCGCGCGCCGGCGCACGTCGCTCGGCAAATAGGCGCTTGCTTTCGTCGCGAGATATTCGAGGATCGCGCCGGATTCAAAAATGCTCAGCGGCTCGCCTTCGTCCGCCGGCGCATGATCGACAATCGCCGGAATCCGGTTGTTCGGCGAGATTTTCAAAAACTCCGGCGCGAACTGCTCGCCTTTACCGATGTTGATCGGCTTGATGTTGTAAGGCAGGCCAGTCTCTTCGAGAAAGATCGTCAGCTTGTGACCATTCGGCGTGGTCCAATAATACAAATCGATCATGATGGCTCCCGTGTAACACCGCACCCCCACCTCTTTCCTCCCCCGCTTGCGGGGGAGGATGAAGGAGGGGGTTTCGCCTCAAGCCTCACGCCTTCTTCCGCAGCGCCCCATACACCTTCTCCGCCGACACCGGCGTGTCGAATATCCGCACACCGCAAGCGTCCTGCACGGCGTTGGCGATCGCCGCCGGCGGTGTCACGTTGGCGTGTTCGCCGATGCCTTTGGCTTCGTAGGGGCCGGGGCCGTTTTTGCCTTTGACCAGCACGGTGGTGAATTTGGGAATGTCGAAGATGTTGGGAATTTTGTACTCGCCGAGATTGGTCGTCGTCACCTTACCTTGGTCGTCGAGAAGTTCCTCCATCAAACCCGAACCGATCGCCATGATCGCTTCGCCGTCGATCTGTCCCTGATGGCCGAGCGGATTGATGATCGTGCCGACGTCGTGCGCGCTGACGAATTTCGTCAACTTCACTCGGCCGGTTTCTGGATCGACTTCTACCTCCGCCACCTGCGCGATGAATGAGGTCGACGAACCTTTGCGCGGCACTTCGGTTTCCACGCTGACGGCAATCGGCGCGTTGGTCGAATTGACCACCTCGCTCAAGGTCAACGCCTTGCGCTTGCTGCCCTTGCCGGAAAACTGCCCCGACTTGTAGGCCACTTGATCTTCTGTGCAACCGAGCAAGATCGCCGCCTGGGCGTTGAGTTTTTTGCGCAGCTCAGCCGACGCTTGAAACGCCGCGGCGCTATTGATGTTGGTCGAGCGGCTGCCGCCAAAGCCAACATCGACGCTGTAAGAAACATCCGCGGTATTGCCGATGCGGCAACGGACATTTTCGTAGGGCACCTGCATTTCCGCCGCGACGGTTTGACAGAGGATGGTTTGCAATCCCGTGCCCTGATCGCCGGCGACGGTAAAGACTGTCAAGCTGCCATCGAGTTCCGCTGTTAAGTTAACCCACACTTTACCGGCGCCGGTGCCGCGCTCGTACATCGCCACGCCGCGGCCGACGTTGGGCCGCTTGGGCGATTTCCACGACGCCGCGTCGAGTGCCGCTTTCAAAGTTTCCTTCGCCTTGACGCCGGACCATGATTTGCCCAAACCGTTTTCTTCGCCTTCGCCGACCAGATTGATCATGCGAAATTTCGCCGGGTCCATTTTTAATTCCTTGGCGAGCAAATCCATGTGCGACTCGGAGGCGAACACCGCTTGGATCGCGCCCGGCGCGCGCCAAAAACCGCAAGGCACGGTGTTGGTGTAAACTTGCAGCGCTTCCATGTAAGTGTTGTCGATTTTATACGGCGTCGCGCCGCCGGCGCCGCCAATGCTGGCGCGCCCCGGCTTCATGCCGGCGTAAGCGCCGGTGCCGTGAATCGCTTGCAAGTAGCGCGCGGTCATCCGCCCGGCGCGAGTCACGCCGGTCTTCACTTTGATCACCGTGTAATGATCGGGATTCATCGCCGTCAATTCTTCGCTGTGGGTCAAAACGATTTTCACCGGCCGCTTGGCCCGCTTGGCGAGAAAGTAACAAATCGGCAACTCACCGGCGCCGCTCTTGCCGCCAAAGTCGGCGCCCACATGCACAGCCTGAATGCGAATCTGTTTGGGCGGAATGCCGACCGCTTTGGCGAATTGCCCGCGCGTGCCAAACGGTCCCTTGGTCGAAGCCCAGGCGTTCACCGTGCCGTCGTCGTCGATCTTAACTAAAAACGATTGCGGCTCGAGATAGCCTTGATGATGGATCGGCATGCGAAAAGTATGTTCGAGCACGATGTCCGCGGCGGCGAAGCCTTTCTCGATATCGCCCTTGCCCCAAGTTAATTTATTGACGATATTGCCGCCGGCCGGCGCCATGATATCCGCCGGCGCGCCATCGTAGGCCGGCGCGTTGTCATGAATGACCGGCGCGCCAGGCTGGATCGCTTCGAGAACATCGAATACGCCCGGTAGCTGTTCGTACTCGACATCGATCAAACTCACCGCCTCTTCGGCCGCGTCCTTGTCTTCCGCCGCCACCGCCGCGACCCGATCGCCGACGAAACGAACTTTATCCCAACAAAGAACTGGAATATCCCGAATGCTTTTCCCCTGATAATGATCCGGCTCGTCTTTACCGGTAACGATCGCTTTCACGCCCGGAACTTTCCACGCCTTCGAAACATCGATGCTCTTGATGCGCGCGTGGGGATATGGACTGCGCAAAATTTTCCCCCACAAGGTGGCGGGCAAATGGACATCCGCGCCGTAGATAGCCGAGCCGTTAACTTTCTCCACGCCTTCGACGCGCCCGACGCCGGCGCCGATGATTGAAGTTGATTTTGCCATGTTGAATTCTCCTAAAATGATTTCGAATTTTTGCGGATTATAGCTCTAATGATTCTCGCCAAGCAACCGAGGGGCGTCGAATCGATTGCATATGCCGATACAACCGGCGTGGACATTTCGATTGCTCGATTGGAACAACTTGGCCGCAGGCGGCGATTATTCAAGTTCCTGAGCGAGACGAAAGCCGATGTTACGAAACCTGAAGCCGGCATTGTCGCCGAAGCGGAACGACGTGCGCAAGCTTCCCGGATCGTTGACCCAGGAACCGCCGTGGATCACCCGCCGGGCATCCGTATCGTCGATGTAAACGGCATTCGGGAATCCCGGTTGTTCAAGCTTATTGAGGCACCACTCCCAGACGTTGCCGGCCATATCGAGCACGCCCTGTGCCGTTGCCCCATGCGGGTAGACACCCACCGCGGTGGTGCGATTCAGACCGCTTTCAAAACTGTTACATCGCCGCGAGTCAAAACCGCCCGGCCAAGGATAGACAAGTTTAGCATCGCCGCTGGTCGCCGCTTGCTGCCACTCCCACTCGGTCGGCAAACGAATTTTCAATTCGAGCCGAGCGCTCAACCAACGACAAAACGCTACGGCCTCGTACCACGAGACGGTCTCTCGTGGGCCGTTATTCTCCGTCCATCTCGGCGGTACCGGGGTCTCGGATTGCTTAATGCCTTTCCACCACAGCTTATTTTTATATCCGTCTGCGGCGTCTACGAAGGTTTCGAACTGTTTGTTGGTAACGATGAATTTTGAAATTCGGAAAGGCTTCACTTCAAACGCGCGCCTGACATCCCCGATCTGGAGTTTACCCGGCGGAATATCGATCCACTCGATGTTCGGTAGCCCATCGGCACGAAGTCCGACGCCGGGGCGCGGATCGCCGAACTCAGCGAGATAAGTTCCGACACTCAAGCGCTCCTGATGGGAAAGCGAATTGTCGTCCAACCGTTGCAGCAACTTTTGTTGCGGCGCGGCGAAAGTCTTAACCGAATTTTTTATCTGCTCGGCGCCGAAACGATCGGCTTTTTGGCGCAGCCGCTTGAGCCGGTCGCCATGCCATAGATACTTGAGCGCGTAGCCATGTTTCTCCCACTCACGGGCGGCGATTTCCGCCTGGCGCAAAATCGCCAAATCGTCGCGGTTCTCGGCGATCCAACGAGCCAGGGAAGGCCAAGCGTCGAACAGCTTTTCATGGGCGACAAAAACCATGCGGCTCGGTCCTTCGCCCTCGGCATGGAGCAACATGCGATCGATCAGGGTATCGACGATGGTTCCGAGAGCGCCGGCAAAGCTCGTCTTAAGTGCGCGGCGGCGGGTCGGCTGTCCATCGACGTTCACCGCAACCAGAGAAAGAAAAATTTTGCCCAGCAGCGCCGGCAAACCATCGGCGAAATTGTCAGCCAACTTTTTTTCGACCTCGTCTATGTGATCCCAGATGGCGCCGGTCAATCCGCCCAATTCCCGATAAACCGACTCGCTCAGCTCGCCCCCCTGGCGGCGCTCGAATAGGCGCTGCAGTGCGAATGCGAGCAACGGCAGACTCCCTGGGTTGCTCTCCGCCTCGCGCGCCAAACGATTCGCCAGTCCCGGCGTAAAGGTGAGCCCGGCGCGTTCGGCAGGCTTGACGATCATATCGCGAATCATGAACTCCTCAGGCTGACCGAGGGCGACACGGCCGCGGCCGTTGAGGACTTTCAACATTTCGCCGTGGCCGTGCAGATAGTGGAGAAAATCGCTGCGGATCGTCGCCACCACCCAAAGCCCGTTATCTTCCAACGCGGCATTGTAAAGGGCCGTCAAGAATCGCTTCGATAGCTGCGCATCATGAGCCGTAAACAACTCTTCCATCTGGTCCAAGAACAGCACCAGCGTGTCACGGCCCGTGCCTTGGGAAATGATCTTGCGGAGCTGGGGCAGGAGCGAGTCCGGCGAGTTCTTCCACTCCATCAATAGGTCCTTCGGTGTCAAACCGGCGCGGGTGGCATAGGGATGCAACAGGTTGATCAACGCCGCGAAGGGATCGTCGCCCTGGCTCGGCAAGATGCGTTCGCACAGGCAAGTCTTGCCGTCGCTAAGACCGAACTGTTCCAAGCGCGGCAGAATGCCGGCGTCGACGAGGGAAGACTTGCCCACGCCCAAGTCGCCGCTGATGACGATGAATCGGCCTTCGGACGAGCGCATGCGATCGAGTATGTCGGTTACTTCCGGTTCCCGCCCGAAGAACACCGGCGCGTAATTGCGCGTGAAGTGCATCAGACCGGGATAGGGAGAACCATTTTTCTCAACGTCCCAAGTCGGCGGCGCGGATAGCGCCGGTTCGTTGCCATTGTCGCGGTCGCGGAGATGGGCAGCCAGCGCCGCCTGGACTAAGCTCGCCAATCGGTACGGCGACGAAAAAAGACGGCTGCTCTTCGCCGTCAGCGCATGGCGGCGGAATTTGCCGATCAGCTCGCCTTTATCGCCCTCGCCGGTGTAGCTGTCGACCAAGGTCAGCGCTATGCCGGCATCTTCTTTAGCGATAAATAACAGGCAGGGCTTGGTTGACGCTTGGGCGTGGCGAAACTCAAGCTCGGTGATCGACAGCCCGTCTGGATTATTGTGACCCGCCGGCGGGATGTAACCGTAACGAAATGCCAGCAGCCCAACATAAATATCCGCCTTCTCGACGTCCTTGAGACACTTTTCCACGGGGCGCTGGTCGGTGGCGACGTAGTCTTCCATCGCGATCACGTCGTAGCCGCTCTGCCGCAGCGCCTGATAAACGACCTCACGATATTCCTTGAGGTCTGAGTAGGTGGAGGAAAGATAGATAGTGGTCATGGATGAGAGTTTGATTCGTTCTATGTTAGAAGTGATTCAATCTAAATCCCTGACTGAGTATCGTCGAGCCGTGAACATCGATCACTCCGCCCACTGCCGCGCCTGCAAAGAGCGCGTGCGCGAACTGTTAAGCGCCGTTTACGGCAGCTGCCACGCCAATGTTCAATTTCCCTGGTCGGCCCACCCGCAGGACTACGCGAACACAGCCATCGGCAATCCGTTGGAACGAATTCGCGCCGCCCTCGGTAATCTGCGCGGTCACCGCGACTTCATCAAGAGCGCGCAGATGCCGTCCTGCGACTACTTTCTTTCTGATCCGCCTTTTATCGTAGAATTCGACGAGAGCCAACACTTTTCGCGCCCACGGCTAGTGACCCTCGACAATTATCCCAAGGGCATCGAAGTCGGCTTTCCAATCACGCAGTGGCAAGAACTCTGCCGCAACATTGACGCCAAAGACGACACGCCCTTCGACCGCGACGAACGGCGCGCCTGGTACGACACGCTGCGCGATTTAGTTCCGAAAGTTCACGGTTTCAAGCCAACTGTTCGGCTCTACGCCGAAGAGTTTGAATGGTGTTCTTTGAACAGCGCGTCGGCGCGGGATCGAGAAATTTTCCGGGAAATTCTCCAAGCGCACCGGACCGCGAATCGGCGCGGCTCGATAAAATCGCCTAAGCGACCGGCGTCATGCTAGCGAAATATTGATGGCGTCCGAGGCAATCATCCGGGTCGTTCTTTTAGAATCAACGGCGCGCGCGGCTCTTGCTGGAAGTCGAAGCAGTCGAGCAGATCGTTGGCCTTGGCATCAAGATCGTTAAGCGGCGCCACGTTGAAAAGCCGTTCGATCGTGCGCAGCACGCTCATGTGCGAATACAACGTATGGGAAACATAGCCGCGCTTGGCGTAGGGGCTAAGTATCAAGCAGGGAATCCGATAGCCGTATCTTACGTTTCCTTCCACGGCGGGCGGCGTGACGTGATCCCAGAAGCCGCCCCACTCGTCGTAGACGATAAAGATCGCGCATTTTGGCCATAATGGCCCTTGCATCACCGCGTTGACCTTCGCCACGGTCCAGTTTTCGCCGCGCTTTACGCTGTACGGCGGATGCTCGCTATCGCGCAGGCTCGGCGTTACCCATGACATGGCGGGAAGCTTGCCGCCCAAAGCATCCGCAGTGAAACCGGAAAGCGGCACGATATTGCCGCTCGCCTCGGCATTTTTAAACAGCGCCACCAAAGGTATGCCGCCGTTGTAGTTCTTCCAGGACACGCCTTTGTCGCTCAGCCGATCGGCGATGGTCGTCATTTCATATTTGCCTTTGAGCTCGCCCAAGATATTGTCGAGGCTCGGAGTCTGCGCCGCCATCAGCATGAAATAGTTCGGATGCGATGGACCGCGAATGTCGGCGAAATAATTGTCGCACAAAACAAACTCGCGAGCGTAGGCAAAGTAATTGGGAATGTCCTGCTCTACATAATGACAGTTACCGCGCGGGCCGCGGATCACTCCGTACAATGCATCGCGGCGTCCATGCGGAGGATCCAGCGTTTCGTCATCGCAGCGCGAGCTGGTGGTTTTGCCATTGCCGCCGGGAAAGGTGCCAAAATAATTATCGTAACTGTGATTCTCGCGAAAGATCAGGATCACATGCTCAATGGGCAGTCGAGATCTTTCAGCTTGACCGAAGACCTGACGCAGGGGCGATGAGGCAAAACCTCCCAGCAGTCCAGCCGATGCAACGGCGCTAATTCTGAGAAACCGGCGCCGGGTTAAATGAACGTCCGCGCCATAGACTGCTTGACCACTAACTTTTTCGGCTCCCTGCGCTTGATCTAAACCCTTACCGATGATTGAAGTTGGATTTGCCATGCGTGATCCTACTTTCGTTTTGTTATGTTAGGTTAGCTGAAAGTTGCGATTCATGACTCGATGATGACTGAACACTCCGGCCACTGCATTTCAGACCCGCCTTTTATCGTAGAATTTGATGAGAGCAAACACTTTTCGCGGGCGTGATTTTTGACACTGGCAACCTATCCGGAATACTTTCCGCTCGGCTTCTCTCGGTCACGCTGGCAAGAACTTCGACGCGATATTGACGCCAAAGACGATCAACCCTTCGACCGCGACGAACGGCGCGCCTGGTACGACACGCTGAGAGATTTGGTGCCGCTAATCCACGGCAATCAACTCGGCATTTCGCGATCGGGGTATGAACCCCGCTCGCGACCAAAGGGGATGCTCGCCCCCTTTGAAAACCCCATTTAGTTGTGCCCGCCGCAAGCAGCGGGGAATATTAGATTATACCAACCGTGCGCCTGTTCGCCGAAGAGTACGAGTGGTGCAGCCTCGACACGAGCTCGGCCGCTGCCGTGTCAGTCTTCAGAGCGCTGCTCCAAGCTCGTCGACAATACCCGCGATCCGAATCTTAACGAGCACGAACACGATTACGCCCATTGCAAGTTGTCGCTTTGTGGTTAAGTTGTAGTCGACCATGGCGGATCAAGATTATTACAAAACACTCGGCGTGCCGCGCGGCGCATCGAAAGACGATGTGCGCAAGGCGTACCGCAAACTCGCGCGCAAGTATCATCCCGATATCAACCCCGGCAACAAAGAGGCGGAAAACAAGTTTAAAGAGTTATCGGTTGCCTACGACGTCCTGAGCGACGAAAAAAAGCGCAAGCTTTATGACGAATTCGGCGAAGCCGGATTGGCCGCTGGATTCGACGCCGAGAAGGCGCGCAGCTACGACCAATGGCGCCAGCAGTCGGAGCGTGCCGGTGGTGTCCATGAATTCAACGTCGACGATCTCGGCGATATTTTCGGTGGTATGTTCCGGCAGGGCGCCCGCGCGCAAACCGGACCGCAGCGCGGCGCCGACATCGAATCGCGCATGGAGATCGACTTCCTCGATGCCGTGCGCGGCTTTCAAACCGCGATCACGCTCGAACGGCCGGTCGCCTGCGATACCTGCCTCGGCTCTGGAACTAAAGCTGGAACAGCACCCACCGCTTGTCCGCAATGCGGCGGCAGCGGCAGCGTCGCCGTCGGCCACGGGCCGTTACAGTTTCGCCAACCTTGTCCGCGCTGCTCGGGAAGCGGCAAACTCCCTGGCGACCCGTGCGCCGTTTGCCGCGGCAGCGGCCGCGTCACCCGTTCCGAAACGATTCGCGTCAATATTCCGCCCGGCGCCGATCCCGGCAAGCGCATTCGCTTGCGCGGCAAAGGCGAAGCGGGAATTCGCGGCGGGCCGGCGGGCGATCTCTATATCACTCCGCGCATTCGGCCCCATCCGATCCTGACGCGCGCCGGTCGAGATTTATCCATGGACTTGCCGATCACGGTCGGCGAAGCCGTGCGCGGCGCCGGCGTCGAGGTGCCTACCGCCATTGGAGCGATCAACGTGAAAATTCCCGCCGGCGCACAGAGCGGCCAACAACTGCGCATCAAAGGTAAAGGAGTCGCCGCCCACGGCCAAACTCCCGCCGGCGATTTATATCTGCGGCTGATGGTGCGTGTGCCGAAGGACGAACTTGCCCAAGAAGTAATCGACCGGATCGACCAAGCCTACGGCGAGGACGTGCGCAAAGATCTGCGACTTTAGCGGAGGAAGCCAAGATGCCGCGAAAATATCTGCGCATTACCGAAGTGACAAAAATCTGCGGCGTTGACGTCAAGTTCGTCAAGCGCCTGGAGCAGGAAAAAGTCATCTACCCAATCATCCGCCACAGCGAAAAGTTTTATCCGCTCAACCAGGTCGACCGCGTTCGTATCGCCCGCCTACTCATCGAAGAAATGGGCGTCAATCTCGAAGGCGCCGAAGTCGCGCTCAACATGCGCGAGCAAATGATCGCCATGCAGCGCCAATTCAGTGAAATACTCCGTCTGCTCGGCCGCGAGCTCAACAAGTAAAGTGGGCTAGATGATTCAATGGGCCGGCTTATTATGCCCTTCATATTGTGTTCGAGTCCGGGTCTGGTTAGAGCAGCAAAGACCACTCGCATCGTATCTGCGCAGAATTCGTTTTTGATTTCCAACCATTGCTAGTTCGACTCGGGCTACGGCTTCCGGACCATCGGCAGCTTTTTCTAATCGGGTCCAGGAAACGGCCGCTTGCCAAGCGCGGATCGCCGCCTGATTTTGACGACGTGGCGCAAGGGTGACGCAGAAAAGCCAGCGAGAACCATTTGGCAGCACAGGGCGAATATCGGAAAGATCGAAAGTAGGTCACTTGGCGTCTAAAAAGACCGGTGTCAATTTACTCCTGCGTTCGTTAGCTTCAAGAAACTATCGCATCTATTTTTTCGGCCAAGCGCGGCCGCGTGATCAGTCTATTTGTCATGGCGCGCCGCGGCGTCGAAGCCTTTGGCAGTTTGTTGGCCGGCGTGCTGGCGGACAATTTCGGCACGCCGGACACCTTGCTGATCGGCGGCATCGTTTGCCTGCTCGCTTCCCTCGCCTTCGCCACCAAAGTATCGTTGCTAAAGAGTGCGAGCATTTCCTTCTACAACAATCGACGGGCGGTAAAATCAGCGGCTCTGGTTGACAGCGGCGCGCCCGGTTGATTACTCTCGTCGCCAAGCGAACCGTGGCGGAGAAAAAATCCAGCGCAGCACTGAATTAGAAATAGATTCAACGTGAAAAGAGTTTTAGCGATTATTTTGGGCGGCGGCGCGGGAACCCGGCTTTATCCGCTGACCAAACTGCGCGCCAAACCGGCGGTGCCGTTGGGCGCCAAGTATCGCTTGATCGATATTCCGATCAGCAACTGCATCAACTCGGAGATCCAGCGCATCTATGTTTTGACCCAGTTCAACTCCGCTTCGCTCAACCGCCATATCGCGCGCACCTACGCCGGCGCCAGCGCCGGATTCTCGCCAGGGTTTGTCGAAGTCCTGGCCGCCCAGCAAACTCCGGAGAGCCCCAATTGGTTCGAAGGCACCGCCGACGCCGTGCGCAAATACCGCTGGCTATTCGCCGAGTGGGATGTCGATCAATATTTGATTCTGTCCGGCGATCACCTGTACCGCATGAACTACGCCGAGTTCATCCAGCGCCATCGCGACACCAAGGCCGACATCACGCTCTCGGTGGTGCCGGTGGAAGAGAACCGTGCGTCCGAGTTCGGCTTGATGAACGTGGCCCAAGACGGCCGAGTGCTGTCGTTTAGCGAGAAGCCCCTTGGCGCGGCGCTCAAGGCGATGGCGGTCGACACCACGGTGCTCGGCCTGTCACCCGCGGAAGCGCAGTAATCGCCGTACATCGCCTCCATGGGTATTTATGTTTTCGACAAACAAGTGATGCTCGATCTGCTCCACGACGCGCCCAACCGCACCGACTTCGGCAGAGAAATTATTCCCGCGGCGGCGAAGGATCGCAACGTCCAGGCCTATCTCTTCAAAGATTACTGGGAAGACATCGGCACCATCGAAGGATTTTACAATGCCAACCTAGCGCTCACCTACCAGCCCGATCCGCCGTTCAGCTTTTACGACGAGAAGGCGCCGATCTATACTCGCTCGCGTCATCTGCCGCCGACCAAATTGCTCGACAGCCACGTCATCGAATCGATGATCGGCGAGGGCAGCATTATCAAAGAATGCACGGTGAAACGCTCAGTGATCGGCATCCGCTCGCGCATCGAAACCGGCTGCGTCATCGACAACGCGTTGTTAATGGGCGCGGACTACTATGAATCGCCGCTCGAACGGGCGAAAGCTTTGGAGAGCGGCAAAGTACCGCTGGGCGTCGGCGCCAACAGCACCATACAAAAAGCGATCGTCGACAAAAACGCCCGCATCGGCCGCAACGTGCGAATCGTCAACCAAGACCACGTCCAAGAAGCCACCCGCGAAGAACTAGGCTTCGTTATCCGTAGCGGCATCGTCGTGGTGATCAAGAACGCGACCATTCCAGATGGCATGGTGATTTAGCGCGAAAGACTCGGCATCAAGTCGGGTCCGACGATTCCTCAGATTTTTTCTTCCGCATCCCGCCAGCCACCATCTTGTACTCGAACAAACGGCAATCGAGCGCGCCGTTGAACAGCGGTATACGTTTGGAGACCGCCAGACGGATGAGCTTGGGCAACATCATATCGGCGCTGAGCAGATAAGCGCGCCAGCCGGTGAACTGTTTTTTAAAAACGTCGCCGATCTTGGGATAGAGCTCGGCTAACCCTTGCTGCTCGCCGAGCCGCACGCCGTAGGGCGGGTTGGTGACGATGACGCCTTCGGCGGCCGGCGCCGTGATGTCAAGGATATTGGCGCATTTCAAACTGACGACTTGCTCCAAACCCGCGCCAGCGAGGTTAGCACCGGCGGCGCGTAGCACGTCGGCGGAAAGATCGCTGCCATAAATCGGCTGGGCAGTACGCGGCTTGCGGCGCGCGCCGCGCTTGTGAGTCAACTCGCGCCAGTGCGGCGCATCGAAGTTCTTGAATTTTTCAAACGCGAAATGGCGGCCCAATCCCGGCGCGATGTCGAGCGCCATGGACGCCGCTTCCATCAAAATGGTTGCGCTGCCGCACATCGGGTCGAGCAGCGGCACACCGGGAGTCCAACCCGCTAGGCGAAGAATTCCCGCGGCGAGATTTTCTCTGAGCGGCGCTTCGCCGGTGGCGATCCGTTGACCGCGTTTGAACAACGGCTCGCCCGTGGTGTCGAGATAGAGCGTAAACTCGCGATCGCTCAGATGACCTTGCAGCGACACATCCGGCGCCCGGGTGTCGACACTCGGGCGGCGATTCGAAAGAGCGCGAATTTTATCGCACACCGCGTCTTTGATTTTAAGCGTAATGAAGTTGAGACTGGTAAGCGGGCTTTTGGTCGCCGAGACATCGACGCGAATCGTCAGCGCCGGATCCAACCAATCGGTCCACGCCGGCGCGTAAGCAGTGCGATAAACATCCTCTTCGCCGCGATAAGCGCCGCTGGCGACCTGCCAGAGCACCCGGCTGGCGATGCGGCTTTCGAGATTGACGCGATAGCACAGGACGAACTCGCCGGCGAACTGCACGCCGCCGCCGACGGCGTGAACTTTATCGGCGCCCAATTGGCGCAGCTCGTCGACGAGCAGCAATTCCAAACCGCGCGGGCAGGTAGCGAAGAATTTTTCCATGAGAATAATTTAATAATGGCATTTAGCCAGCAATAAAAAAGGGCAACCCTACTGGTTGCCCTTTTTTTAGTTCGTTCGATTAAGAAAAAACTACCAGCGGTTGCGTCCGCCGCCGCCACCCTCGCGGCCGCCGCGTCCACCGCCGCCGCCGCCACGATTGCCGCCGCCGGCGCCGAAGCCTTCACGCTTCGCCATCGGTTTGGCTTCGTTGACCGTCAAGGTGCGGCCGTCGAGCTGGGTGCCGTTGAGGCTTTCGATCGCCTTCTGCGCTTCGCCGCTGGAGCTCATCTCGACGAAGCCGAAGCCGCGCGATTGGCCAGTGAACTTATCGGACACCACGCTGGCGGATTCCACCGTGCCATGTTCCGCGAAGATTTCTTGCAGCCGGTCGCCGGTTACCGAATACGGTAAGCCGCCGACATATAATTTGTTACCCATGTTCTCCTCCTAAGAGAATGTTATTGGTCTTTGACCCTGAGAATTGAACCGCTAAATGGCTACCGAACATGGGCTAACTGCTAAACTGCTCGCTGATCGGATTTTCCTTTAGATATTGTTCGCAAGGAGAGACTGACAGGGGCCTTCATGCTTCAATGTCCTCTATCAGAAGGCCGTATACTGATGAAGATGTTTCACCCTAGAGCTTAAGGGTCGTAATGTCAATGGCACTCGCCGCAGCGCAACTTCGCGTTACGCCGACGTTGCCGCCGCACTGCGATAATAATAGGCTGGCAACCGTTGCTCATGCTACAAGAGACAGGTTGGAAGTGTCAGGGAATGTTAGGAGCGCCATGAAGAAATATTTTGCTCTCACCGGTTTATTCGTCTTGCTCATCGGCACCGCCGCCTTCGCCCAGGATCGCATACGTATCGGCGTGCCGCTCTTGCCGACGGTCTCCTATCCGGTGTTCATCGCCCATGAACGAGGCTTCTTCGAAAAAAATGGCCTCAAAGCCGAGATCATCCGCATCAACAGCGAGCCAACAACTTATCAAGCCTTGATCTCCGGCGACATCGACGCCACGTCCGGCGCCCCCACCGGTTTGGTGCAAGCCAATTTACAGGGCGTGCCGGTGGTTTCTCTCGGCAGTTGGGATAATTTGGTGTCGTATACGATCATGACCAAAGAGCGCATCGACGATTTGTCGCAGCTACGCGGCAAAAAAGTCGGCATCAACCGGATCGGCGGCAAGTCTTCGCTCATACTCCGCGTCATGCTCGAAGATGCCGGCTTGAACACTTCGAAGGATGTCACCTTGCTGCAACTGGGCGGCTCGCAAGAAAGATTGTCGGCGCTGGTGCGCGGCGGCATCGACGCCGCGCCGGTGGACTTCGCCTTCGAACCGAAAATGAAGCAGCTAGGTTTTCATCTAGTCACCGGTAAAAAAACTCCCTTCATGAACGGACCGATCACGGTCACCGCGGCGTCATTGAAGGCTAACCGCGGTAAATGGGTGCGATTTGTCAAAGCCTACTTGGAAGCGACTCAGTACATGGTCACAGTCAAAGACGGTTCCGTGGATGTCCTCAAGCGAATTCTTGGCACCGACGAGCGCGAAACTTTGGACTATGCCTACGAGCAGATGCGCCAGCGCGCCACCGTCGATCTGGTCGCGCCCGAGGCGGCGCTGGAAAATCTCATCAAAATGGTCGCCTACGTCGACAAACGCGCGCCGTCGGTCGATCGCAGCAAGCTGGTCGACTATTCGATCCTCAAAGAACTAGCGGCGACCAGACAACTGCCGGAGAAAAAGTGAAAGAATGGAGTGATGGAGCGTGGAAGAATGGAGTGTTGGAATGATGGAGTACTGGAGTGTTGGGATCGGAAACCCATCACTCCACCACTCCAGTACTCCAACACTCCAACTTTGTCCCCTATGAGCGAGATATCCTTCATCGACACCACTCTGCGCGACGGCCAGCAAAGCCTGTGGGCCCTCAACATGAAAACCGACGCCATGCTCGGCGCGGCGGCGGACATGGACCGCATCGGTTTCGAATCGATCGAATTCTTCGTTTCGATCTTCCTGAAAAAATACGTCCGCGAGCACAAGGAAAATCCCTGGACCTGGCTGCGCGAGGGCGCCAAACTATTTCGCAATACCCGGCTGCGCAACCACGGCGGCCTGCACGGCTCCGGCGCCATGGAAAAGCTGCCGCAGTCGGCGATGAAATTATTCGCCGAGCGCGTCGTCGCGTATGGCGTCACGCTGACGCGCACGTCTAACTGCTGGAACGACTTCGAAGAGCTGCGCGGCGAAGTCATCGATCTGCGCCAGATCGGCATGGACACGGCGGTTAATTTAATTTACTCGGTCTCGCCGCGCCACACCGACGACTACTACGCGCAGAAAACTCGCGACGCCGTGGCGATCGATCCTTATCGCATCTGTTTCAAAGACGTCGGCGGATTACTCACGCCGGAACGGGCGCGAACGCTGATTCCGGCGATCATGCAAAACGCCGGCAAAGTTCCGGTGGAATACCACGCCCACTGCAACAACGGCCTAGCGCCGCTGTGTTATCTCGAAGCGATCAAACATGGCATCACTTCTTTGCACACCGCGATCCCGCCGCTGGCCAACGGCTCGTCGCAGCCGTCGATCTTGAACATGGCGAAGAATTTGCGCGCCTTGGGCTACACGCCGATGGTTGACGAAGACGCCGTCAAGCCGGTGGAAAAACATTTCACCGCGGTGGCCGAGCGCGAAGGTTTGGCGATCGGCAAACCCTTCGCCTACGACGAGTCGCAGTATCGCCACCAAGTTCCCGGCGGCGTGATTTCCAATCTGCGCCACCAACTCAAACTGGTCGGTAAAGAAAACCAGCTGGCGGAAACCCTCGAAGAAGCCGCCCGGGTGCGCGCCGACTTCGGCTATCCGATCATGGTCACGCCGCTGTCGCAATTCGTCGTCAGCCAGGCGGCGATCAATGTGATTGTCGGCGAGCTCTATAAAGAAGTCACCGATCAAGTGATTCAATACGCGCTCGGTATCTGGGGTAAAGAAGCGCCGGCGCTGCTCGAAGCCAACGCCAAGGATAAAATTTTGAAGCGCCGGCGCGCCAAGGACTGGGAAAACTGGACGCCGCCCGATCTGAGCTTGCATCAGGTCCGGCAAAAACTCGGCGCGACCATTTCAGACGAAGAACTCTTGCTGCGCGTCTACGCCGGCCCCGACGCCGTCGACGCGCTGATGCAAAATGGCGCGCCGAAACCGCAGCTCGATGCCAAACAGCCGCTGTTAAACTTGCTCGCAGAGTTGACCAAAAAAAAGACTGTTATCACATCTACATCCGCCGAGACGGCGTGGCGCTGACGTTGGCAAGATCAACCGAATCGGCGCGGCACGGTTAAACCGATTTGATGCAATGAACACGGAACTCGTAGGGGCGTATTGCATACGCCCTCTTTCTTTGCGCCCTTTGCGCTCTTTGCGGCTAATTTTCCTCTCTTGAGGAGCTTGAATGAACTACGACGGCCTGCGCGATTGGCTCGACAAAGTCGACGCCATGGGCGAACTCACCACACTGGACAACATCGATTGGAATTTGGAAATGGGCGCCATCGTCGACGTGCTCTACCGCGAGCATCCGCCCTATGCGCCGGCGCTGGTATTCGACAAGATCAAAGATCACCCGCCCGGCTATCGCGCGCTGTTCGGCCACTTCGCGTCGCCCAAACGGATCGCGCTCACCCTCGGCGTGACTGAAGAATTCGACCATGTCTTGCAGTTCACGCGCATCTATCACGAGCGCATGAAACACTCCAAGCCTCTGGCGATGGAGGAAGTGAAGACGGGTACGGTGCATGAAAATGTTCAGAGCGGCGATCAAGTCAATCTACGG
Source organism: Deltaproteobacteria bacterium (assembly GCA_009692615.1). NCBI lineage: Bacteria > Pseudomonadati > Myxococcota > Myxococcia > Deltaproteobacteria bacterium. The sequence continues at coordinate 27,782 of SHYW01000021.1, forward strand.
CAATTTCCCGCGCCGTTGATCCACGAAAAAGATGGCGGCCGCTACATCGGCACCGGCCATCTGGTCATCACTAAGGATCCCGATTCCGATTGGATCAACGTCGGCACTTATCGCATCATGTCCCAAGATGAGAACACGCTGAGCATTTATATCGGCCCCGGCAAGCATGCATTCATCCACAAGCAGAAATATTTCGAGAAGAACCAAGCGATGCCGGTGAATGTTGTGCTCGGCGGCGATCCCCTCGATTGGTTCGCCGCCGCCTGCCCCGTGCCGGCGGGCATCTGTGAATTCGATTACGCCGGCGGATTAAGAGGAACGCCGACCAAAGTCATCCGCAGCGACATCACTGGCTTGCCGTATCCAGCCGATGCGGAAATCGTTTTGGAAGGCGAGATACGACCGGGCGAGTTGAAGGAAGAAGGACCTTTCGGCGAATGGCCCGGCTACTACGCCAGTCCGAGAAGCATGGAACCGTTCATCCGGGTCAAACACATCCTGCACCGAAATAATCCGATCCTCTCCTGCGCCAACCCGGCGCGCCCGCCGCACACGTTGACGCTACTGCGCGCGATCACGCGCTCGGCCCATGTCTGGGAAGAGTTGGAGAAAGCCGGCGTGCCGGAAATCCGCGGCGTCTGGTCCCACGAGCCGGGACCGAGACAATTCACCGTGGTGGCGATCAAGCAGCGCTATCCCGGTCATGTCAAACAAGCCGGCATGATCGCATCGCAATGTTTTTCCGGCGGCTATCAAAACCGCTTCACGATCGTCGTCGACGACGACATCGACCCGACGAGAATAGACGATGTCGTATGGGCGCTTTCAACCCGCTGCGATCCCGGCGAAGACATCGACATCCAACAGCGCAGTTGGTCGAGCGCACTGGACCCGATGATTCACCCCGACTCGAAAGTGTTTTTAAATTCCCGCGCCGTCATCGACGCCTGCCGTCCTTACGAATGGATGAATAAATTTCCCGAAGTGGCGGAGACCAGCCCAGAATTGAGAAAGCAAGTCTTAGCGAAGTTGGGGCGAAAATTTTTTGGTTTGACATGAGTGTAACAGGATTCCCGCGATACAGCCCTTCGGGCTACTCGGGAAATCGGCAAAGAAGAGTCCCGTTTCCCCGAGTAGCGACCTATGGTCGCGCATCGCGGGGTTCTTCAACGCTTTGAACTCCTGAGTCAACTTTTATAAGAAGAACCAATGGCCATTTACCAACTGGGCGACGACATCCCGCAAATTCCCGCATCGGCCTACGTCGCTGCGGAAGCCACCATCATTGGCAAAGTGATTTTAGGCGAGCACGCCAGCGTCTGGCCCGGCGTCGTCATTCGCGGCGACAACGATTCGATTACCATCGGCAACGGCAGCAACGTCCAAGACGGCGCGGTCATGCACACCGACCGCGGCTTTCCTCTGACGGTCGGCGACAACGTCGCCATCGGCCACCAGGTCATGCTGCACGGTTGCACTATCGGCGACGGCGCGCTGATCGGCATTCAAGCTGTGGTAATGAACGGCGCCGTCATCGGCAAAGACTGCCTAGTCGGCGCCGGCGCGTTAGTTCCCGAAGGAAAAATCTTTGGCGAGCGCAAACTCATCGTCGGCGCCCCGGCAAGAGTCGTCCGCGAACTCAGCGACGAAGACATCGCCAAAATGCACCGCGCCGCTCCGGGCTATGTCAGAAGGCAGGAAATGTACAAGGCGACGCTGAAAAGAATCGGCTAACTAAAATTCTCCGAACACGCCTCACCCCTTACTGTTCACCCCTAACCGTCCCTCATTCTTTCATCTTCGAATAACTATTCACCGTCGCATGCAAGTTGCGCGCGAAGTCGGTGGCCGCTTGCGGGCTCATCTCGAAGGCGGTCTTGGCGTATTCTTTGGCCGCGAGCATCGCCGGCAGCGGCGTCTTCTTAAACTGGCCGATCAGTTTGGCGACGCTGGCATTTAATTCGCTCGCCGGTGCGATGCTGCTGACTAAACCGTAGGCCAACGCAGTTTGCGCGTCGACCTCCTCGGTCGAGTAAATCATGTAGGTCGCAGCCTTGCGTGAGAGCCGATCGACCAACGCGGAGAAAGCAATGGTCGGCATGATCCGGTGCGCCATCTCAGGAAAGGAAAACTTCGCCTTGTCGCTGGCGATGGTGATGTCGCACAGCGCCGCCAGCGCGCAACCGAGACCGGCGGCGCGGCCTTGCACCACGCCGACGATCGGCGCTTTGCAGTTACGAAACGCGCCGTAGAGATTAAATATCGTGTCGGCACGCTCGCGCACGGCGTAAGCTTCGAGCACCGGCGTCGGCGCCCCCATCGACGCGCGGCCGAGGCAGAAGTCATCGCCGGCGCCTTTGAAAACCACCGCGCGCGAGTCCTTCGACGCGGCGTTGAACATCTCGGTCACCTGCGCCCAAACTTCGTCGGTCTGGCGATTGCCGTCTTCCGGCCGGTTGAGTGTGATTGTGGTTACGTCGCCGTCTTTTTCCTTGAGTACTGCGTCTGCCATAAATGCCTCCGTAAATTATTTAGCCCTTCTGGGAATACCGTAAAGCTATTATCACCACGAAGAGCACGAAGGACACGAAGGTTTCGGATAAATAATATTCCGACCTTCGTGCTCTTCGTGTCCTTCGTGGTGAAAAAGACAGATTGAACATGGCACATTATTCACACAAAAGCGTGAAGCAACCTATTTCAGAAAGATCTTGCCGAACTCTTTTTTCTTTTCTTCGAACGCCTTGGACTCCAACACTTCCATTTGCACGTATTGAATCTTGTCCGCGCCGGGCAGCGGCGGATAGATACCCTTGCGGTTCACGAACTCGCCGCTCTGGGCGAGAATCTTCATGGTCTCGTCGTCCAAATAAAAATCGACGAATGCTTTGCCGGCATTTGAATGGGGCGCCTTGTTGCTCAACACGACGAAATGCGAATCGCCGAGCATTTTGTCGACCCGCACGTAATCCAGCGGCGCGCCGCTTTGCGCGGCGCTGTAGGCAAACTTGACGAAGGTCAGGCCGATGGGGATTTCGCCGGTGGCGACCCGCTCGGACGCCGGCAACATAGACTCCACGAGAACCGGCTTCATAGCGGCCAAGTCGCGGATGAATTTTTCCGTCTTCTCCTTGGCCATGATCTTGTGCAAACTACTGAGCCATTGAATCGTCGTCACATGCAGTGTCGGATCGGCCATCACCAGCTTACCCTTGTATTTCGGGTTGACCAGATCCTCAATTGATTTCGGCGCATCTTCCGGTTTAACTAAACTCTTGTTGTAAACCACGCCGACGATGCCGTAGCGCGTGACCGGACCGAAGCGTGGATCGATTTGGTCGGCGGAATATTTTTTCGCCGTCGGCGAATCGTATTTCGCCAACATGCCGTCCTGAGCCATAATCACCAGCGGATCGGAATTGTTGAGCACGACATCGAAGAGCGGATTGCCGGCGCGGTACTCGGTCATCGCCCGGTTCATCACGCTCATCGCCGAGGCGCGCCAATACTCGGCCTGGAGCCCGGTCTTCTTGCGGAACGCTTGCATCACGCCTTCCAGCACCGGCGTTTCCAGCGAACCGTAGATGACGACTTTGCCGCCCTCTTTTTTCGCCGCGTCGATGAGCTTGGCATCTTGGCAGAATGACTGCGTAGCATTGAAAACAACGGCAATAATCAACAATCGACGCAAAAACATCGGTATCTCCTCCGCATCACTCCGTTTCAACTATCACGGGAACAATTTTCCGGTCAACGCCATTCACAGTTGTTAGTTATCATTGTTTAGTTTCGAGTCGAGGAACTAAAAACTAAACACTAAAAACTCAAAACTATTAGGCGCTCTCGTTGACACCGCCAAAGCCAACTTGTTATAGCCTGTGTCAGCGCGCGAAAGGAAATTATTTTAATGCAAATCATCGACGCCGACGGCCATGTCAATGACCGCCCCTGTATGGATGAGATTTCCAAATTCATGCCGGCGGGCAATCGCACCCAAGTCTTTCCCGCCTTCGATCACATTCACTTTCACTATTTGGAAGGCGGCGAGAAACGCTCGCGCACCGGCGACGTCGGTCCCAAAGAATGGCTCGACTTTCTCGACGAAACCGAAATCGATTGGACCGTCGTCTATCCCACCGCCGGTTTAGCCGTCGGCCGGATAATCGCCGAAGACTGGGCCATCGCCGCCTGCCGCGCTTACAACAACTGGCTCTATGAAAAATTCACCAAGGTGACGCCGCGCATCAAAGGCATGGCGCTGATCCCGATCCAAGACAGCCAAGCCGCCTGCGAAGAACTGCGCCGCGCGGTCAAAGAGCTGGGCATGGCCGGCGCCATGCTGCCGTCCAATGGCGAAGGCATCAAAGGCCACTTCGGCTCGAAAATTTACTGGCCGATTTACGAGGAAGCGGAAAAGCTCAACGTACCGTTGGCCGTCCACGTCGGCGCGCTACATCATTTGGGAATGGATAGCATCGGCGTTTACTATCCGGTGCATGCCCTCGGCCATCCGTTCGGCATCATGGCCCAAGCAGCCGCGATGTTGTCCTATGGTATATTCGATCGCTTTCCCAAGCTGCGCGTCGGCTTTCTCGAAGGCGGCGCCACTTGGGTGCCGTTCTTCATGGACCGCCTCGACCGCTCCTATCCGCACCATCTGCAAGTCGACATCAACGGCGAATTCTTGGCCAGCTCGCAACCCGACGTGATGGCCAGCGAATATTTCCGCCGCCAAGCCAAAGCCGGCAAGATATTCGTCGGCTTCGACGGCGACGATCACGGCCTTGGTTACGCGGTCAAGGAAGCGGGCAATGAATCTTTCGTCTTCGCCACCGATTTCCCGCACGAGAGTTTCGACGCCAAATCCTGCCGCGTCGAACTACAACATATAATGAGCCGTGAAGATCTGACGCTGGCCGACAAAGAAGCAATCCTCGGAAAGAATGCCAAAACATTTTACGGCGTGAATTAGTAGGCAACAGGCACAAGGCAATAGGCAACAGTAGAGAAATCCACGTCGGCGTAGGGGCAAGGCGTGCCTTGCCCTTCTTCCGATTCTTTCGCGTCCTTCGCGCCTTCGTGGTGAATGCATCCGACCGCAAACCGGGAGATTGAAAAATGGCTACAAATACCGTGACAGCTGAAACTCAACGCACCAAAGGCCCCATCGTCTGGCTCGACCTGGATCAGAAAGAACTCGATGACGCCTACGATCAAACCGTTTACGCGCCCAACCAACCGCTACTCGCCAAACGGCGCGCCACCGCCGCGGCTTCGGTAGTGCAGCGCTTTCCATCCGAGCGCTTCGCCTACGGTCCGAGCGAACATGAAAAACTCGACGTCTACCGAACCAAGAAGCCCAACGCGCCGGTGACGGTCTACGTCCACGGCGGCGCCTGGCGCAACGGCACGGCCAAAGACTTCGCCGCTCCCGCCGAGATGTTCGTCAACGCCGGCAGCAACTATGTCGTGCTCGATTTCATCCAGATCGCCGAGGCCGGCGGCGATTTGCTGCCGATGGCGCAACAAGTGCGCAACGCCATCGCCTGGGTTTATAAAAATGCTCCGAGCTTCGGCGCCGATCCCAATCGCCTTTACCTCACCAGCCATTCCTCCGGCTCGCACTTGAGCGGCTGCGCTTTGGTCACCGATTGGGAAAAAGATTTCGGCCTGCCGCCCGATATCATCAAAGGCGCCGTGCTGCTCTGCGGCATGTACGATTTGAAACCGGTGCGGTTATCCAAACGCAGCGATTATGTGAAATTCACCGACGAGGTGGAAGAAAAGTTGAGCTCCATTCGCCACCTCGACAAGCTGCACGCGCCCATCACCGTCTGCTACGGCACCTGCGAGACCCCCGAGTTCCAGCGCCAGAGCCGCGACTTCGCCGCCGCGGTGAAAGCGGCGGGCAAACCGGTGGAGATCTTGGTCGGCGAAAGCTTGAACCACTTCGAGATGCAAGAAACCCTCGGTAACCCTTACGGCATCGGCGGCCGGGCGGCGTTGAAGATGTTGGGATTGTCAGTTTAGCGCCAAATGACAAAATAATTTCACCACAGAGGCTCTAGCGCAGCGTCGCCGCAACCAAGATTCGAAATATCTCTCGCAAAGGCGCCAAGATCGCAAAGGTCGGAGAATCGGAATTGCAATCACGGTTTATGATATTATCTTTTGCCTTCCGAACTTGGCATCTCTACGCCTTGGCGAGAGGAATATCCGATTCCGAGTTGGTTCGCGTGTTCTAACAGCAGCGCGAGCCGCGCAAACTGTCGGCTATAGTAGTACAGAAACCACAGAGTCTGGATTCCGAAAGGTTAAAACAATGAGCAAACTACCCAACGCCACGCGCGAAGCCATGACCGCCGATCAACAGAAAATCTGGGACAAAGTTCACGAAGGCAAAACCGGTGGCGGCGGTCCCTACTCGATGTTGTTGCACGCGCCGGAGATGGCGCAGCACTTCGCTGCCACCGAGGACTACTTCCGTTTTAATTCTCGTTTGCCCGACGCCGACCGCGAGACCATCATCCTCACCGCCGCCAGAGAAGTCGAAGCCCACTACGCCTGGAGCCGCCACGAGATCCGCGCCAAGCAGTGCTTGCCCGGCGAAGTCATCGAAGCCATCCGTGCCCATGCGCCCATCGACAAATTCACCGGCCACACCGCGCTCTTGGTCGAATTCACCCGCACGCTGATGACCGATCACTTCCTGTCGGATTCGCTACTCAACAGGATGGAAAAAGAACTCGGCCACCCCAAGTTCATCGAGTGCGTCGGCCTGCTCGGCCACTACATCACCATCGGCACGGTGATAAGAATGTTCGACGTGCGCCCAGCGGCGGGAACCAAGACGTTCTGAATTTAATTACCCCCCTTTGAAAAAGGGGGGATGGGGGGATTTGCTTCTTATCGCCCGACAACCCGTGATTCAAAGTCAGCCAGTAGGATGGGTTGAGCGTCCGCGAAACCCATCATCTGAAACTACGCGCAATGGAGGAACGATATGGCAACGATAACATTACAGATGCCCGCACTACCCGAGCCGGTCCGAGTTGTTCTCAAACCCGCGACCACCGCGTTGTTGATTTTCGATGTCGTCGATCCGATTTGCGCAAAACAACCGATTTGCACCGAAGTAATGGTTCCGGCGATTGTCTCGCTGCTGAAGCGGGCGAGAAATGCCGGCGTGCTCGTCTTGTACTCGACTCGCGCTCCCAACGTTTCCAAATGGCTGCCTGAGGTTGCTCCCGCTCCGGGCGAACCGATCGTTGAGTCCATTGGACAGGACAGATTCTACAACACAGACCTAGACAAGATGTTGAAGGCCAAGGGGATTGCGACCGTGATCCTTACCGGCTGGAAGGTCAGCGGCTCGGTGGTCTATACGTCGGTCGGAGCGACGCTGCGAGGTTACACCGTCGTGGTGCCCACGGATGCCAGCTTAGCCGCAACCGACTACGAGGTGGCAATCGGCCAATTCCAAATACTGAATCAAAATAGCGCCAACGCCGACAACCAGCCGTTGAAGCCGAACGCCTCGACCTTGAGCCGTACGGATATGATCACGTTTCAGTAAACCGGCTAGTGCGATGAGAGTTCGTACTTTGGTTAACTCGCTTAGAGACCCTCGCATTCATAAATACTTCACTGATCTTAGCCATAACGTTTTGGGTGAGAGACCCGGTCCGCCGCGTCCTTTCAACCCGAAGGTTAGCCGTTCTCTCGGCTTTAACGTGTAGGAGCTGAAAGGGCACGCTCCACCTCACGTGGAAGCGTCAGCGGGACGAAACAATCTGCGGGATAGAGGTAGTCCTCGCCGGACTCGTCAATAACCCTGATGTGCTTATCCTTGGCAGCGCGCGCATCGGGAAGAATTTGGTAAATCTTCCTGATCTCTAGATCTTCAGCCCCTTCGTTCCGAACGCAGATCGCAAACTGTTTTTTCTGGTGCTTCATATGTCCTAATCCAAGAATTGCTTAATCTTAAATTTCACTTTCCCGATCCCGTGGGCTTCGTACCAGTGTATCTCAGCTCGATGCACGGCGCCACTTCTCAGGCGAACAGTGGCTGATCCCTTCAGTTTTCGCCAACGACCAGTGCCGTAGCGTTTACGAAGTCGCGCAATATCGCGAATCGATGTTCCAATGGCGATGGGCTCGATACTCTCGATCTCTCCGATGATCTCGAAGTACATGCGTTTTCATATGCCACAAAACCGGGCAAACGGCGAACCGGGCAGCAGAGTAACCGGACGGAGCGCCGTCGAGCCCGGCGCATAGTTAACGATGCAACCGGCGGTGGACGGCGGTTGCGGACTGCGGCGATAGTTTGCCTACGATTGGCACATCAGCATGCGGCTTCAGAGTAACTTTTGGCTGGCGCCAGGCACGCACGCGTCAAGAAAAAACTCAGAACCCCCTTTCCCCGACCGCTCGGAGCGACGCTGCACGGTTACACCGTCGTGGTGCCCACGGATGCCAGCTTAGCCGCAACCGACTACGAAGTGGCCATCGGCCAATTCCAAATATTGAATCAGAACAGCGCGAATGCAGATAACGAGCCGTTGAAGCCGAACGCCTCGACCTTGAGCCGTACGGTATAAATCGCGCGCTACGGCATAACTACTACGCGACAATGACTTGTTCCACCGTCGCAACAAACTTTGACTTAGCCAATGCCAAATGTCATCGTGAACCAAGCCGCTAAGACGCCTACACTCAAGTAGAGAAGCACAGAATCGTGATCGCCGCTAAACTCAAACAATTATCGCTACGACTCGGCCTGGTGTTCGGACTCTACACGGTGTCCCGATTACTCTTTCTCCTTTTCAACTATACTTTGTTTCACCAGTCGGACATCAACCACGTAGTCACCGCGTTCCTCATCGGCGCGCGCTACGACATCGCGGCGATCTGCCGCACCAACGCGATTTTTATCGTGTTGTCGATGCTGCCGTTCCTCTGGGTTGAAAAGCGCGGCTACCAAACGTTTCTCAAGTGGCTGTTGGTGATTTCCAACTTGCCGTTTCTGATTCTCAACGTCGTCGACTACGAATACCATAAGTTCACCGGCCAACGCGCGTCGTTAAGTCTGCTCGACATGGGCAACGACATCTCTAATCAAATCGGCCAGCTGTCGTTTCACTATTGGTATCTCACCGCGATCAGCATCTTGGTCGGCCTCGCGCTTTGGTATTTGCAACCGGCGCGGCCCATCGTCACGAATTCGTCGGACGCTTTTTCGCGAGCTAAAAGTTGGCTGATCTTAGTGCTCGTGCTTACGGTCGCCGTCATCGGCGGGCGTGGCGGCTGGCAGCGACGCCGGCTCACCACGGCGCTGGCCCAGGTCGGCGACAAAGACAACTTGTCGCAACTGGCGCTCAACTCCACCTACACGTTCATCAACAGCCAGCGCAAATGCGACACCGGCAGTTCGACCAAGGTTCACTACTTCGCCAACGATGAAGAACTTAGAAAACAATTTCCTAAAGCAAATTTTCTACCGCGCCGATCGGAGCGAGCGGCGCAAGTCTATGACAATGTCGTGATCATTATCGTCGAAAGTTTATCCGCTGAATTCACCGGCACCGGCATCTCCGGTCGAAGCTTTACACCATTTTTAGATTCCCTAGCGCAGCGCGGTGTGTACTTTCGCAACGGCTTCGCCGACGGCCGACGCTCCATCGACGCGCCGCCGTCGATCCTCGCCGGCTTGCCCCATCTCAAGGACGAAACTTTTTTCTGCACCCAGTCCAAGCGGCTGCACGGCCTCGGTTCGATATTAAAGGAGCAAGGCTACAACACCAGTTTTTTTCACGGCGGCAAGAACGGCACCATGTCCTTCGATACCTTCTCGCTGCGCATGGGCTTCGATACTTACTACGGCCTCAACGAGTATCCCAAACCGCAAGACTCGGACGGCATCTGGGGCATCTATGACGAACCCTTCATGCAGCACTTCGCCCAGCAATTGGCGCAGCGCCGCCAGCCGTTCGCTAGCGCGCTGTTCACGCTGAGCACCCACAACCCGTACAAAGTGCCGGATAAATACGCCGACGTTCTGCCCACCGGCGATCAGCCGATTCTGCAAACCGTCGCCTACTTCGATCTGGCGCTAAAAAACTTTTTTGCCACCGCCGAAAAAATGGACTGGTACAAAAATACGCTCTTCATTGTCACCGGCGATCACATCGGCCCGCCGAAATCCATCATGCCGCGCATGATCGATAGCTACCGCGTGCCCATTGTGTTTTTTCATCCGAGCCGACAGCTGCCGCCGGTGCGCCGCGACCGCATCGTTCAACACGTCGATATCGCGCCGAGCATTTTAGATTACCTAGGGATCGTGACCAGCAAGCAGCTGCCCTTCGGCCACACGATTTTCGACACCGCCTACGAAGGATTGGCGCTGGGCCAGAAGGGCGGTAATTATTGGATCGCCGACAAAAATTATTATTTAGAATTTCGCCTCGGCGCGCCGAGCCAACTCTTCGCCCAAGCGCAACTCGACACACCGGTCAGCGACAAACCGGAGATCCAAGCCCAGCTCGAAAACAAACTCAAAGCCTACATTCAGTGGTTCAACAACGGCTTGGCGGAAGACAAGTTGTATCGCTGATGGCTAGTGTCATGGCGCCGCAGTAAACTGATCCAATCCAAGCATCGGTTCCGGTGATCCCCCCTTTAAAAAAGGAGGGACGAGGGGGGATTTTCTTATGCGCGCGGAACATAAATCCCCCTCAGTCCCCCTTTTCCAAAGGGGGAAGTTCGAAGCCCATTCGAAAATGTGATGGTGAAACAGGGCGGTAATTGGGTGCCATGTGGACGAAATGAACGCGACAGTTCAACCCCGCACAAGCACATCAGGATTGGCAACATGAATCGGCTTGCCGGCGGCATACGCCAAGATTTGCTCGACCGCCAAACCGTAGTGAATCTCGTAGGTCTCGGCGGTGACGAAGCCGAGATGCGGCGTGCAAATCGCATTGTCTAGTTTGAGCAGCGGATGATTGCCGTCGAAGATCGGCTCGTCTTCGTAGACATCGACGGCGGCAAATCCCGGCCGGCCCGCTTTCAGAGCTTGAACCAATGCGCCGTCTTCAATCAGTTTGGCGCGGCTGGTGTTAACCAACAACGCGCTCGGTTTCATGCGCGCCAAATCCGCCCGCGTGATGATGCCGCGGGTCTCGCGCACCATCGGCAAGTGTAAACTTAAAATATCCGACTCAGCAAAAAATTCTTCCCGGCCGATAGCAACGTCGTAGCCGGCAAGCCGTGCCCGCTCTAACGACGCGCCGCGGCCGAAGCAGAGAATCCGCGCGCCGAAAGCTTTACCGATATTGGCGACGATGGAACCGATACCGCCCAGCGCGTAAACCCCCAAGGTCTTGCCAAAAATGTCGACTCCCAACGTCGTCTGCCAGCGTCCGGCGCGCAGCTCGTGCACTTCCTGCGGCACATGACGCAGCGCCGCGAGAATCAACGCCCAAGTTAGTTCAGCGGTCGAGTGCGGCCGCCCCTTGCCGCCGGCGCAAACCATCACGCCGCGTTCGCTGCAAGCTTTGAGATCGATATGCGCGGTCACTCTTCCCGTCTGGCTGATCAAGCGCAAATTCGGCAGCGCCTCAAGCAACGGCCGGCGCAGCCACGAACGCTGCTGCGTCAACACGACACATTCGGCGTCGTAGAGCCGCTCGGCGAGCTTAGCCGGATCTTTCACCGTGTCGGTGAAAATTTTTATCTCATGACCCGCGAGCTGGGCGAAACATGACATGCGCCGGAAGGCGTCCTGATAGTCGTCGATTACGGTGATTTTCATTGCTGCGAGGCGGGCGGGCGCGATGAATCGCGCCCCTACGGTTGGACTTCTTCTTGGTTTTTTTTGCGTCTTTTACGCTTTTGCGGTTAATGCTCCGAATCCGAATTTCTTCTAATTTTGTGAACTTTGTGCTCTTTGTGGTTAACTCATTCTTCTTCGCCGAGCATGGTGCCTCGGCAGCGCTTGGCGCCACACAAACAAGCATGCTCGCGCTTGGCTTTCTTGGTGTGCTTCTCGCCGATTTGTAGATTGTAATCGTAAGCAAGCTCTTCGCCGGGACGGATATCGCGCCGCGCTTCGATAAACACCCGATGATTTTTTTCCTCGATCTCGCAGTTGGGCGCGCAGCAGTGGTTGATCCAGCGCGCCGAATTACCGCCGCGGGTCGCATCGATCACCAACTCATCGTCCACCGAAAACAGCATGGTGTGCGACGAGTTCTCGTGCAGCCGGCCGAAACGCCGGTCCGCCTCTTTGTCGGTGATCAGCTTGCCCTTATACTCGAGAATCCGCGTGCCCTTCGTGATCGGCCGCAAGGCGAATACGCCCCGGCCATGGATCGGCGAGTTGCGCACGACGATTCGCCGTCGAACTTTTTTGCTATTGGCTTTTTTCATAATCCTAATTTTTGACTCGAATCCCCGGTTAATCCTTGTCCATCGCTTTGACGAATTGCATCATGCGCTCGGCCGGCGCTTTGTCTTGATATTGGCCGTAGAGCCGTTGGCGCATGCGGTCGACTTCGCCGCTTTGCAATCTCTCATAGAGTTGGCTGCGCTTGCCGAAGGGTGTCATCACCATGTCCGCCGCCACCGCCATCAAGCGCAGATGCTCTTTGGTATCCGGCGCGCCACCGCGAAAGTAGCGTTCGACGAAGGGGCCGAGATCGGCGTTTTTCAAATCCGACGCGCCGCCGCTGAGCATCAGCGTGCTGGTCAAAAGATTTTCCATGGTGCGCTCGGCGCGGTCCGAGGCTTCGATGCTGTGCACCCGATAGGCCGGACTCAACTGCGGCGCCCAGGTACCGCCGCCGGCGCGATAACCGCGCGACTCGCCGACTTGAATGCACGAGCGCAGAATCTCGATGTCTTGAATCAGGCTTGCCAGAAGAATTTGCGATGGCGCGCTGGTATTGCGCTTGGCGTATTGGGTGAGAATTTGCGCCACGCCGAGAAACGCTTCGAGCTTGGTGACCAGGCGCAGCATCGTCGAATACTGTCCCCAAGTGTGAATGTAGTTGATGCCGGCGAGCAGCTTAGGATCTTTGTAAACGAACACGTGATCCCACGGCACAACCACGTCGTCGAAAATCAACGCCGCGTCGACTTCGTCGAAGCGCGTGGTCAGCGGCTGGCGCTCGGGATCGGCATGTTCCGCGTAAAGATCGCGGCAGAGAATTTTTAAACCCTTGGTGTTCATCGGGATCGCGAAGGCGATGGCGTAATCCTGCTCGTCCGGCTCCCGCGGCCGGTTCGGATAGACGATCACCTCATCGGCGATCGGCGCCAACGTCGCCAGCGTGCGCAAGCCGCGCACCACCGGACCTTCTTTAGTCTCGCCGACGATGTGCAGAATCAGATCGGGATCTTCCTGCTTGCCCACCGGCTTGGTGCGGTCGTAGTATTGATCGGTGAGCGCGTGGGTCAAACAAAGATCGTTGCGGCTGACATAGCGATGATAAGCGCGCGCGTTGTCGGCCCACTGTTTGCTGCTCTTCTCGATCAGATGCGTCCAATCTAAAAGACCGACGATCAGTTCGGCGACGAACTCAGGATAGCGTCCCATCTGGCCGAAGGTCTGTTGCGCCCAGAACTCGATATTGCGCCGCTTGCGCAGCAGTTCGTCATGATTTTTCGGCGGCAGGTAGCTATAGGAAATCCGCTCACCTTCGTACTCACAAGTCATGACATCGCGATACTCAGCCGTGTGCTGCTTGTCGTACATATCGGCGAGCGTCTTGATCGTGCCGGTGAATCCCGAATGCACGGTAACATCGTCGATGCGCTTGCCGCCATGCCAAACTTCCCGGCCGTCGCGCAGCGCCTTGATATAATCCGCCCCTCTTCTAATGGGCATGAGAACTAACCTCCAATTCCATTCCGCGGTTTTTGCCGAACGCCAAACCGCTCACTATTCATATCAAATGCGCGCCAATTATCCACGCTTATGTCGCCGCGCAAACAACATTCGAAACTGCCAACCCAAGCTTGACAGCCAATGACCTCAGTGACAGTTTCCAAAGCTGGAGGCGCCCATGTTTTTTAAACAATTGTTCGACCCGACCTCATCAACATATACTTATCTCATCGCCGACGACGAGACCCACGAGGCGGTGGTCATCGATCCGGTCATCGAGCAGCTCGAACGCGATCTGAAACTGATCCGCGAGCACGACCTCGCCTTGAAATATGTTTTGGAAACCCACGTCCACGCCGATCACATCACCGCGTCGCGGGCGCTCAAAGAGGCCACGGGCGCGCAAACCGCGGTGTCCCAAGATTGTCACGCCCAAGGCTACGACCGCATGCTCGAAGACGGCAACGTCATTCTCTTCGGCCGCGAAGAGATTCTCGTCATCGCCACGCCCGGCCACACCTCCGGCAGCGTTTCTTATCTGTGGCGCGATCGCGTGTTGACTGGCGACACGCTGCTAATCGGTGGCTGCGGCCGGACCGATTTTCAGATGGGCAGCGCCGAGGATCTCTGGCAGAGCATCGGCGAAAAATTATTTCGTCTCGACGATCAAGTGTTGGTGTATCCCGGCCACGATTACAAAGGCCGCAGGATCAGCAGCATCGGCGAGGAAAAACAGTTCAACGCGCGCATCCAAGAAGCGGTGCCGGCCAATCTCGCCGGCGGCGCACCGCTGCCGCGGTCGGACGGCGCCCGCAAGCAAGTTGCCAGCGATGGCGCGGCGCATTTGCGCAGTGTGTCGGCGCAGCAACTGGCCGTGCTCGCCGCCTCGGAAAAATTATCTCTCCTCGACGTGCGCACGCCCGGCGAGTTCGCCAGTCTGCGCATCGCCGGATCGATCAACGTTCCATTCGAACGGCTCGATCCGGTAGCGCTGCTGACACGATTTGGCGTCGACGCGCCGCTCTATTGCATTTGCCAGACCGGCACACGCAGCCAGTTAGCCGCCGATCGGCTGCGCGCCGCCGGCTTCACCTACGTCGTCCATGTCGATGGCGGCACCAACGCCTGGACATCGGCGAAGCTTCCCCTCGTGCGCGGCGAGCGCAGCGTGATTTCGCTCGAGCGCCAAGTGCGCATTGCCGCGGGGCTGCTCGTCGCGCTCGGCGTCATCGTCGGTGCGTCAATCCATCCAGCTGGTTACGTATTGTCGGCGCTGATCGGCGCCGGCCTGGTCTTCGCGGGAATAACCAACAGCTGCGGCATGTCGATGATTCTTGCCAGACTGCCCTGGAATCAGGCGAGCGCTTAGTTGCAACGAAGGTAACCGATGATGATGAGAAAAATATTTCCGGCGCTGTTAATCGGGTTGTTGGCGAACACAGTCAACGCCGGGCAAGCACCCAGCGCGCCGCAGTCCATGCGCTTTCTCTATCCGAGTTTGAGCGGCACCTTCGCGGCGAGCTGGATCGCCAAGGAGGCGGGCTACTTCGCCGCGGAGAATCTCGATGTTGAACTGATTCGCGTCGGCGGCAGCACGCGCATCGTCGCCTCCATGCTCGGCGGCAGCGCGCCGATCATCCACGCCGGCGCATCGGCAAGCATGGCCGCAACCGTCGCCGGTAGCGATTCGGTGATCATCGGTTGCATGAGCACCAAGTCGCCGTTTCATCTGATCGCTCGGCCGGAGATCAAGCAGCCGAGCGATCTCAAAGGCAAGCGCGCCGCCATCAGCGCCTTCGGCGCGACTTCCGATTTTCTCGTGCGGCTGGGCTTGCGCAGATTTGGTTTGGAGCCAGGCAAGGACGTAGCGCTCTTGCCCGCCGGCGGCGACTCGGAAGTCTTCGCCGCCTTGCAGGCCGGCAGCGTCCAGGTCGCCGCCTTGGCCTATCCCGCCTACCTCCACGCCTTGAAAATGGACATGAAGGAATTGATAAATTTTTCCGAGATCGGTTTCGAAGCAGTGAATGCCGCATTGGTCAGCACGCGGTCGTATCTCGCGCAGAACCGCGATCAAGCCACCCGCTTCGTCCGCGCCCTGATCCGCGGCATGCAGCGCTACGGCAGCGACAAAGAGTACAGCAAAAAGGTTTTGGCGAAATACTTTCGCAGCAGCGACAACGAAGTTCTCGAAGCGAGCTGGAAAGATGTCGCGCCCAATCTCCTGCGCGTGCCGCGACCGTCGAGCAAAGCGATTCAGTTCATCATCGACGGCCAGTTCAAAGAAAAACCGTTCAAGCCGGAAATGTTCGTCGACACCTCGATCCTCGACCAGCTGGAACGGAGCGGGTATATCGACACGGTCTATCGGTAGTTAAATTTTTGAGTACTTTGCGGCCCGATCGCCCTGAGCACTATCGAAGGGTGCGGCCAACATTCCGTATCTGACAATTGGAATCCCGACCAAGCTCGTTCAACCTCGAGCCGACAATTCGAACGCGAGCGTCGCGTAGCGCATGAAGATGCCGCCACACGGTTCGGCGAGCGGACCGTTGAACACCAGGCAGGCGTTCACAGGAGGAAACGGCGGGGTCTTGAGTATTGAGTTATTGCACCGATAACCGAATGCACTATCAGGGTCAGGTCTTTGTTTTTGACTTTTTCTTAAATCTATACTAACTTCGCTTCATGGCGCGACCCTTACGCATCGAATTCGACGGCGCGCTTTATCATGTCACTTCCCGCGGCAACGACCGTAAAGCGATTTATAAAGACGACGCTGACCGAGAACTGTTTCTCAACACGCTCGCACAAGTGAACGAACGCTTTCACTGGATTTGCCATGCCTATTGCTTGATGAATAATCACTACCATCTGGTCATCGAAACACCGGACGGCAACTTATCCAAGGGCATGAGACAGTTGAACGGCGTTTATACCCAGGCATTCAACAAGCGGCATCGACGCGCCGGCCATATCTTTCAAGGACGGTTCAAAGGCATCCTCGTCCAAAAAGACAGCCACTTTCTCGAAGTGTGCCGCTACGTCGTGCTCAACCCGGTGCGAGCGAAGATGGTCGGCCAGCCGCGCCAGTGGAAATGGACCAGCTACCGCGCGACGGCGGGCAACAGCCAGCCGGACGGTTGTCTCACCATCGATGAGATTCTCAGCCATTTCGGTCAGAGAAAAGCCGCCGCGCAAAATAAATTTGGCGAATTCGTACAAGCGGGCATCGGCAGTCCATCGATCTGGGACGATCTCGAAGCGCAGAGCCTGCTCGGCGTCGAAGGCTTCGCCGAGGGGCTGCGTCATCACGTCACCGGAAAGCGCAAGATCCGCGAGATTCCCAAGGGGCAAAGATTCGCCGGACGGCCGGCTTTGGCGAAGATTTTCTCGCAGAGCGCTCGCCAGAAAAAATCCAGGAATCAATTGATCGCGAAAGCCGTCACTGAGCACGGCTACAGTCAAGCCGAGCTGGCGAGCCACTTGGACCTGCACTACTCGACGATCAGCCGGATCGTTGCAACATCCGCGAAACCAAGCCGATAGCTTATTCTCTTCCCTGTGCCGCGAGAGTTCTATTTCTTCCCAGACCGCTGCCAATCTTGCAGTACCTGATCGAACCTGACAAGTTAGCAGGATGGAAATCTATTTCGAGGTAAACGTTTCAATCCATGGCTACTACGGAACCCAATAAAATTATCTATTCGATGGTCGGCGTCAGCAAGTTTTACGACAAGCGCGCCGTGCTCAAAGACATTTATCTTTCCTATTTCTACGGCGCCAAGATCGGCGTCATCGGCTTGAATGGCTCAGGCAAGTCGTCGCTCCTGCGCATCATGGCCGGGGTCGACAAAGAGATTAATGGCGAGGCTATGCTCTCACCAGGCTATACGATCGGCTATCTCCAGCAGGAACCGTTAATCGACGAATCGCGCACCGTGCGCGAGGTTGTCGAAGAGGCGGTGCGAGAAACCGTCAATCTGCTAAAAGAATTCGAAGAGATCAACGCCAAGTTCGCCGAAGAGATGTCGGATGACGACATGAACAAGCTGCTTGAGCGCCAAGGCGAAGTGCAGGAGAAGCTCGACCATTTGGACGCCTGGGATTTAGACGCGCGGTTGGAGATGGCGATGGACGCGTTGCGCTGTCCGCCGTCGGACACGCCGGTGAAGATTCTCTCTGGCGGCGAGCGCCGCCGCGTCGCGCTGTGCCGATTACTCTTGCAGAAGCCGGACATTCTTCTGCTCGACGAACCGACCAACCATCTCGATGCCGAATCGGTGGCCTGGCTCGAACATCATTTGCAAAGTTATCCCGGCACGATCATCGCCGTGACCCATGATCGATATTTCTTGGACAACGTCGCCGGCTGGATTCTCGAACTCGATCGTGGCCAGGGGATTCCGTTCAAAGGCAACTACACTTCGTGGTTGGAACAAAAGCAAGAACGGCTGCGTCAACAAGAAAAGTCCGAAAGCGAACGGCAGAGAACTTTGCAGCGCGAGTTGGAATGGATTCGCATGACGCCGACGGCGCGCCGCGCCAAAGGCAAGGCGCGCATCACGGCCTATGAAGCGCTGCTCGATCAGGAATCGCAGAAGCGCCGCGAAGATTTGGAGATTCCGATTCCGCCCGGCCCACGCCTGGGCAATGTGGTGATCGAAGCGGACGGCGTCAGCAAAGCCTACGGCGACAACCTTCTCGTCGAAGACATGACCTTCAAGCTTCCGCCCGGCGGCATTGTCGGCATCATCGGCCCCAACGGCGCCGGCAAGACGACTCTATTTCGCATGGTCACCGGCCAAGAGAAGCCCGACCGCGGCAAAATCCGCATCGGTGAAACCGTCGTTCTGGCCTACATCGATCAGAGCCGCAGCCTCGATGCCAATAAAAACATTTGGGAAGAAATCACCGGCGGCGCCGACTTGTTAAAAATCGGCGCCCGTGAAGTCAATTCGCGAGCCTACGTCGCGCGCTTCAACTTTTCCGGCACCGATCAGCAGAAAAAAGTCGGCAGCCTGTCCGGCGGCGAACGTAACCGCGTGCATTTAGCAAAGATGCTGAAAGAAGGCGCCAATGTTTTGCTGCTCGACGAACCGACCAACGACTTGGATGTGAACACGCTGCGGGCGCTGGAAGAAGCGCTGGAAAATTTCGCCGGCTGCGCGGTCGTCATCTCCCATGACCGCTGGTTCCTCGACCGCGTCGCCACCCATATCCTCGCCTTCGAAGGCGACAGTAAAGTGGTCTGGTTCGACGGCAACTATTCGGAATACGAAGCCGACCGCAAAGCGCGCCTGGGCGCCGACGCCGACAATCCGCATCGGATCAAGTATCGGCCGCTGACACGCGCGTAGGATGGATTACCTAACTTTCACTGGGCCAACGGCTCGTCGTGTTTGATCGCGATGACGGCGTGATTGTTGCTCGGGATTTACAGAAAAGATTGTTGCGACATGTACTAAGATCTGAATCGGACAATGATTGATCGAGGACATATTTCAGGTCGAGAGATGATCCCTATCCGGCGCCTTTTAATCATAAGCTATTCTGCACTATTGATTGCCACAACCAGCGCAACGGCCATCATGTTTCCCTGGAGTGTCGACCCGCAGGGCGACGAATCATTTCATCCGGCAGCACGAAGTTTCTACGACAGGGCTTACATAAACGACCCCAAAAGCGCTAAAGACGCGGTGTACAACGAGTCGGCGGAACGCGCGACGCTGATTTCGGAGACTCCTAAGCTAGTACGACATTTTGTTGCGAAGTATGGACTGGCGAATAAGAAGGTCTTAGAAGTCGGCGCCGGCAGTGGACTGCTCCAGGATATCGTCGAGGATTACACGGCACTCGAGATTGCGGGGGCGGCACGTCGATTTTTTCACAAGCCGTTTGTCGAAGCCTCCGCAACCAACATGCCGTTTGCCGATAATACCTTCGACGCGCTTTGGTCATTCCGCGTGCTCGAACATATCCCCAATCCCGAACGAGCGTTGTTGGAAATGCGCCGGGTGGTCAAACCTGGCGGTTATATTTTGCTCCATGTTGCCTACGACGTCGATCAATACGCCGCCCAAGGACATCGAGTGCGGCCGTTCAGGGACTTCGGTATTTGGGGCAAGATCAAGAAAACAATGATTCCCATTACCGATTCGAACGCTTTTATCAACTTGTATTCGCACCAGGTCCGCTTGCTGCGATCCGTAGGTTCTCGACTCGGCGGCGGCCCGTCACGGCTTCACTTCATCAAGCTCGCTGCGAACTACGATCAGTATTGGGTCGGCGATAGCGACGCATGTATATCGGTTTCGTACCATGAAGCGCTCCGCTGGTTCACATCTAGGGGCGATCGTTGTGATAATAACTGCCCCAGTGAATGGAGTCTGATTCTCGATTCAGCTCCCTCCTGGCCTGAAATGTTCATCCAGGTCCGTAAGTAACCTCTGCCGCGTCGCCACCCATATCCTCGCCTTCGAGGGTGACAGCAAAGTGGTCTGGTTCGACGGCAACTATTCGGAATACGAAGCCGACCGCAAAGCACGCCTGGGCGCCGACGCCGACAATCCGCATCGGATCAAGTATCGCCCGTTGACCCGGGCTTGAAGAAAAAACCTTCGCCGGCATCGTTGGACGGCTTCTTTTTCGGCGTGCTATAGCTGGGGCGGTACTCCAGCATGAGCGACGAATCAACTTCTCCGCCCGCGATCGAACCGACACTCGACGAATCGGCGCCAACCGCGGTCCAAGCCGAACAGCCAAAGAGCGCTTTTCAATTGTTAGGCGCGCTGCGCATCTTCGACGCGCTGCATTACCGCGAGTATCGTTTGATCTGGTTCGGCCAGATCTTCGCTTCGATGGCGACTTGGATGGACCAAGTCGCGCGCGGCTGGTTGCTTTACGAGCTGACCAATTCGAGTTTGCAGCTGGGTCTGGTGCGCGGCGTCCAGGCGATTCCCATCCTGTTACTCTCGCCGCTGGCGGGCAGCGCCGCCGATCGTTACTCGCGCAAAAATCAAATACTGGTCGCGCAAATCGTCGACGGCCTGCTCTACGTCATCATCGCGATTTTAATTTTCACCGAGCGCATCGAACCCTGGCATGTTTTTGTCACGGCCTTCGGCATGTCGATCGTCCAATCGTTTCAGCAGCCGGCGCGCGCCGCTATGGTCGGCGACGCCGTGCCCAACGAGCATTTGACCAACGCGATCGGTCTCAACTCGATAATATTTAACGTCGCGCGCAGCGCCGGCCCGGCGGTGGCCGGCTTTCTGATCGCGCTGGTCGGCACCGGCGGCGCCTACACCGCCCAAGCGCTTTGCTACTTCCTCGCCACCATCTGGACCTGGCAATTGCGCGGCCAGCAGCACTCGCCGCAGCAAGCCCGCGGCAAAGATGGCCATGAGGAGTCCTTCGGCCGTAGCATCATCGAGGGCTGGAAATTCAGCTGGCACAACGAAGCGGTGCGCGCCAGTTTGTTGATCGTCATCTGCGCGTCGATCTTTATCATTCCGTTCATGACGCTGTTGCCGGTCTTCGCCCGCGACGTGCTCCACGTCGGCGCCACCGGCCAAGGACTGCTGCTGAGCGCCATGGGCCTCGGCGCGCTGTTTAGTTCCGTCTTGATCGCCTCCTTCGGCGACCGCGTGCCGCGGGTCAACATCATGTTGGTGGGCGTGACGATCTACGGCTTTATCATCGTCGCCTTCGCGCTCTCGCCTTGGTTCAAACTCTCGGTGGTGTTGATGGGACTGGTCGGCGTCGTCCACGTCACCTCCCACGCTCTGGCGCAAACTGTCATCCAAACCTACTCGCCCAAAGAATTTCGCGGCCGCACCATGGCGCTCTATCACATGACTCATGTGATCCTGCTCCTCGGCGGTATCTTCATCGGCGCCCTGGCCTCGTGGATCGGCGCTCAGTGGGCCACCGCTTCGCTAAGTCTTGCCGGCGCACTCAGCATGGTAGGAATTTATTTCGCCCTGCCGCGCGCGCGCTTGATTCGCTAACGTTCGGACTCGCGGGACTGTGGATCGATTCAGAGCGTCGATTCGGACCATTCCCCCTTTGGAAAAGGGGGATCAAGGGGGATTTGGTTGCGGTGCGGTGCGGGCGTTTCGCGGCCGATCGCGCAGACTCTGCAATTTTGGCGTTTCACCCCAAAAAGAAAATCTCCCCTAACCCCTCTTTTCCAAAGAGGGGGACATGAGAAATTGCCGTTTCATGAGCAGTTGAGCATAATTCAAAAATCGCCTTGACAGTTCCGCGCCATCGGCTAAACAATCAGCCGATAAAAGAGGATCGCCCATGAAATCATGGCAACGCCAATTATTTTTTCTAGCTTTCATAGCAATCCCACTGCTGAGCACACGCACGGCCGCGGCTGCCGACGCGAAAATCATCGACGCCGCGCGCAAAGAAGGCAAACTGGTCGCCTATGTCAGCATGCTGACGGAGAATGCCACGGCGTTGCTTGCCGAGTTCAGGAAAAAATATCCCTTCATCGAAACCTCGCTGTACCGCGCCAACACCCAGCGACTCTTGCCGAAAATTCAGCTCGAAGCGCGCACCCAACAGCATGAAGCCGACGTCATCAGCGCGACCTTCACGATTTGGAATGAGTTGACCCGCGCCAAGTTGATCATGAAATACGATTCGCCGGAGCGCGCCAAATATCCCGAAGCGCTCAAGGACTCAGACGGCTACTGGAATATTTTGCACTTGGGCGTCCAGGGCATGGCTTACAATACTAAATTAGTCTCTCCGGATGCGGCGCCGAAAAAATATGAAGACCTGCTACACCCGCGCTGGCGGCCCAAACAGATCGCCATGGACTACCGCGACAGTTCTTGGATGGCGGTGATGTTGGAGATCATGGGCGAAGCCGAAGGACTCGCCTTCATGAAAAAGCTCGCAGCCAAAGATCTCTACATGCGCGAGAATAAAAACTTGCTCACCCAACTGCTCGCCGCCGGCGAATTCCCGGTGCTGGCCAATACTTATTTGGAAACCTTCGCGAAGATCCAGAAAGCCGGCGCGCCCATCGAATGGGTGCCGGGCAGAAATCCGATCCCGGCGTCAACCCATTTGCTTGGCATCTACGCCCAGGCGCGTCATCCCAACGCGGCCAAGCTGTTCGTGGATTTTTTGCTTTCTCGCGAAGGCCAGAGCTTGACGGCAAACGTCATTGGCACTTACCCGGCCAATCCCGAGGTCGATTCCGAGCTGCGCAAAAAGACCGCTGGCTACCGCCTCCATCCGGTGAATCCCAGAATGATGGCGCGCTTCGACGAGATCAACAAACAGTACATGGAAATCTTTTGGAAAAATTGACAACGTTGCGCCTGATCGTCGACCGCAGTTCCGACAACACGCCGCATAGAAACATCGGCGATGCGGTGAATTCCGGCGACCCGGTCAAATGCTGCGCCTCCGTAGCCACGTGCGCGATCGCCAATTGTTGACAGAGCATTCAGCCCCATGATGTAGTTCGCCGGTCAGTAATGATTTTCCAAAGCAAGAAAGCGAGAAACCCATAAGCGCCAACGCCACCACCCTAGCCCGCTTCGTGAAATCCTATGAGATCCGCCGCGCCTATCAAGGCGGCGTGTAATATCCGCCGGCGGTCGGCGGCGTCGCCGGCGCCATCGATATCCATTGCCACGCCGATGCGGCGCATCAAGATGCGTTGTCGGTGGCCAAACTGGCTTCGAAAAACGGCATGCGCGGCATATTGTTCAAATCCATCGCCGGGAAGCAGCGCGCCGAGTCGGTGCGCAAAGTGCGCTAAGAACTACAACGCTGGTGCGACGAAGAAAAGATTCAACCGATTAAGTGCTGGTCCGGCTGCAACGTCGCCAACCGCTCGGCGCCGGCGACGGTGGCAAAAATCCGCGAGCAGTTGGACAACGGCATCGACGCCGTGTGGATGCCGGTGGCGATGCACGCCAACACGCTGAGTAAAATCGGCGGGCGCAAATCCTGGTGGGACGCCAGCGCCGGCCGCGGTGAGCTGACGCCGGCAATGAGCTGGGAAGATGCGCTCAAGGTCGGCCACTACGCCCTCGATGCACACGGCAAATTGAAGCAAGAAATCAAAGACATCATCAAATTACTTGTCGAGCGCGGCAAGCCGCTGTTCTTCGGCCACGCCACCCATCCAGAAATTTACGCTCTCGCCGAAGAGTGCCGGAATGCCGGCCAGACCCGCGCCGTCATCGATCATCCCTTCAGTCCCTTCGTCAACTTGAGCATCGAGCAAATGACCGAGCTCGGCAAAAGCGGTGTTTATTTGAATTTCACCTACGGCGAAATCTCGCCGCTCCTCGGCGTCGATCCCTTCGACATGTACAAAGCGATCCGCAGCATCGGCGTCGAACATGTGACATTGTCGAGCGACTGCGGCGAGCCGCTCTTCCCCAACTCGGTGGAAGGCATCCGCCAAATGCGCGCCTACATGGAAGCCTTCGGACTCAGCACGGAAGAAATCAAAACCGTCAGCTGCGACAACCCGGCGAAAATCGTCGGCTTGCCTTTGGCGGCGTAAGCCGGCGTTGACTGTCGTCCTGAGCGCCAGCGAAGGATCTCGCCTTCGTCGGCGACAATCAAGACGAGATGCTTCGCGTTGCTCAGCATGACATCCGTGCGCGAGCCGACGACTTCTCAGTTTGTAGGATGTGGTGACCGGAGGGAACCGCATCTTTGGTAATTCGAAGTCCCTGATGCGGTTCGCGGACTCACCACATCCTACGGGTTACCGTGTCGCAATTCGCTCGGAGCCCTTCGACACGCTCAGGGCGAACGGATAAGTAATTCAATTCGCGATCAAGCAATACCGTTCGTGGTGAGGCTCTCGAACCATGAACGGTATTGCGACACTGTCTCGCGGCGGGAGCGACAGAGGTGAAGGCGCCCATCGCTGACTTACTCTTTGTTGCCTACCGCTTCGCTTTTTCCGCGAACGACCAATCGCGCACCGTCTGCAAATTGATTGCCGTATTTCCCTTGGAGCGAAACGTACCAACGGCGAGCAGATCGCTGGTCACCGCGTCGGACAGCGTCAGCTCCGGGTTATACTGATCGCGCACGAGATTGTATAACCGCTCCGCCCCCGGCCTGTCCAAGCGCATCGCTTTTTCGAATAAGCCCAAGCTGTAGATCTGCTGTTCTTGCAGCTCCCGTGAAGCGAGAGCATCGAAAGCGCAACAACTTGTAGTTTATGCGAACTTCCGAAGTGTGTTCCTGCGTTAGAACTTACTCAGCCGCGACAATCGTTCCGCCGCCGCCGCCAGCGTCTCGTCCTTCTTGCAGACCGCGAAGCGGGCGAAGTGTTTGCCCAAATGCTTGTCGCTTTCCTGGTAGAACGGGCTGGCGGGAATACAGGCGACACCGACGTCGCGAATCAGCCACTGGGCGAACTGCATGTCGTCTTGCACATGCTTTGGCGCAACACCGCGCCAATCGATCATGACGAAGTAGCTTCCACTCGGTTTGAAAACTTTGAAACCGACTGTCTTGAGTACATCGACCATGCGGTCGCGTCTCGATTGATAGCTCACCTGAAGATTCTCGAAAAACGAGAACGGCAAATTCAGCGCGGTCGCCGCGGCAGCTTGTAACGGTGAAGCGACGGCGTAAGTGATGAACTGGTGCGCTTGGTTAACTGCGTTGACGAGCGCCGCGGGACCGATCGCCCAGCCAATCTTCCAACCGGTAACGCTAAAAGTCTTGCCCAAGCTACTGATCGTCAGCGTGCGCTCGGCCATCCCCGGCAGCGTCGCCAGCCGCGTGTGTACCGCGTCATCGTAGAGAATATGCTCATAAACCTCGTCGGTGATGGCGACGACGTCATGCTTCTGACACAGCGCGGCGATCGCGCGCAGCTCGGCGCGGGAAAAAACTTTGCCGGTGGGATTGTGCGGCGTGTTGACGATAATCGCCCGGGTGCGCGAGTTGAAAGCTTTGGCCAATTCATCCGGATCGAATTCCCAACCATCGCCGCGCAGCGCCACGTAGCGCGGCGTCACGCCGGCCATGATCATGTTCGGCACGTAAGTATCGTAGACCGGTTCGAAGACGATCGCTTCATCGCCCGGATCGGTCAGCCCAAGAATCGCCGCGAACACGCCTTCGGTGGCGCCGGTGGTGACCAGCACTTCCGTGTCTGGATTCAATTTCTGGTCGTAGAAACACGCCGCATGCTGGGCGATAGCGTGACGCACGTTCGCCATACCGATGCCCGGCGCGTATTGATTGAGCGCGCTGTTTACCGCCTCGACGGCGGCAGCCAAAACTTCTGGCGGCCCGTCAAAATCCGGCGCGCCCTGACCCAAGTTCACGGCATTATACTGCCGCGCGAGATTATTTATCTCGACAAACACCGTCGTGCCGAACCCCGCAACCCGCTGTGACATCGCTGACATCGTCGATTCACCTCCGATCTAAACCTACCGCAATTGCGTCCGCGATTCACGCCTTACCCCTTACCCTTCACCCCTTACCGAATTCGAGACTGTCGTGGCAACGTCAATATGTCATGTTAACAGCAACGCGATTATGTCAGGGTAGTGCGTTGGGTTGAGGTCGTAAGTTAGAAACCTGGCCATAGCGGAACCCCACCTTGTTGGAGTTGGTTCGATATAGGCCAAGTGTGTGCGTC